>NZ_JBBIAR010000004.1:0-37500 GCF_054185165.1 Bradyrhizobium sp. UFLA05-109
AAGCTCAGACCGTTGCGCAACAGCGAGGTCGCGGCGATCCAGATGCAGCTCAGCAAGAGCGGCTATTATTCCGATGCGATCGATGGCCGGCTGGGCACGGTCACGAGGCGGGCGATCGGACAGTACCAGCGGCGCGCGGGCCTGACCGTGGATTGCTGGCCGTCGCAAGATCTGCTCGCCAGCCTGCGTGGGGCGGCTCCCAACTAAAATGTCGAAAACAACCCCATGCAAAGTAGAACGGCGGACAGTGTGAGGGATTGCTGATTTTACGAAATCAACTTGACGCGTCGGGCAAATCGGGGGTATTGTTCTATCATCGCCGGCAATTGAGTGCGTGGAAGTGCCGGGGTCGCCTCGACGGCGACCTGAAATCTTACTCACGCCGATGTCTTCTCAAACCAACTGGCTTGGTTGCGGGGACCCGCGACAGCCGTCAGAGGGTTAGGGTTCGTCGCTTGATCTAAGTCAACGCTCTCGGGGTGATCGGGATGACAACCTCTCCTGATGGGAGGTGATCTGACTGCTCCTTGTTGGGTTAACTGTCGGCCCGGCATTAGCTCAGAAAGCCAAGGAGCAAAAGCGCAAGCAGCCAACAACTACGGAACAAGCACATCCTGGGGTCACCTACGAGGATTGCACGCGCTGCGAGAAATGCGGATCCGGCGAAAATCCTGGCTGTGTCGAGAATTTCTGCACCGGCTACCCTCATCGAAAACAAGGAGCGGCCCCATTGCCCGTGGTTTGCCCGCAGACGGACTAGGAGACAATAGAGGCTACCGCAGTAGCAGTTCAACGCGCGATGATTGCTGGAAACTACGCCTACAAATTCTGGCGCTATCTTTTGGTAGCTGCTGCGGCGGCGATATTTTTCGCCGCGAGCCTGTTCATCGTGACGACGTTGCCGCCGCGAGAGCTAGTGATGGCGACCGGCGCAGAGGGCGATGCCAACTACGAACTGGGTATCCGCTACCGCGAGATCCTGGCGAAAGATGGCGTCAAGCTGCAGTTGCAGCAGACATCGGGCAGCCTGGAAAACTTAAGATATCTGCGCGACCCACGGTCCCATGTAAGCGTCGGGTTCATACAGGGCGGCACCACAACCAGCAAGGAAGCTCCAGAGCTGGAGTCGCTGGGCACCGTGTTTTACGAACCACTGTGGGTCTTCCGCCGAAGCGAGATTGCTGAAGGCGCACAGGCGCTGCGGGGCCGACGACTTTCGATAGGTCCCGAAGGAAGCGGAGGACACGCCCTAGCACTGCAAATTTTCAAAACGACCAAACTTGATAGCATCATCGGTGAGATATCGGGGCTTCCTCCACAAGCTGCCGCTCAAAAGCTTATCGCCGGCGATATCGATGCTGCTTTTATCGTGACCGCCTGGGAGTCTCCCGTCGTCCAGTCTCTTCTTCACGCCAAGGGTATCGAGCTTTCAAGTGCTCAACGCGCAGACGCCTATGTTGCGATCTATCCCTTTCTGCATAAGCTAATACTGCCTGCCGGGGTTATCGATCTCTTGACGATCCGCCCGCCCAATGATGTCGTGCTGTTGGCGCCCGAAGCCAGCCTCGTCGTGCGTGCTGACCTGCATCCAGCGTTACAGTATCTACTTCTCAACGCAGCTGTCCAAATTCATTCCCAGCCCGGGATCTTCCAGAAGGCGGGACAATTTCCTGCAGCCGAAGCCATAGATCTTCAGCTCAGTCAGGAAGCGCAGCGCTTTTACAAGACTGGGCGGCCATTCCTGCAAGGGTACCTTCCATTCTCGCTCGCGACGTTGGTCGAGAAACTGCTTGTCGTGTTAGTCCCATTGGTTGCATTGCTGTTCCCCGTCATTAGGTTCCTACCGCCATCGTACGACTGGATGATGCAGCGCAGGATCAGGCGGCTATATGACGAGATCAGGTTGATCGAGAACGAGATGGAAGTTCAAGGAACGAAAGTTGACCGTGGGGCTTTGAGTGCGCGATTGGACTTGGTTGATCAAAGCGCGAGCCATCTGCAATTGCCAAACGTCTATGCCAGCAGTTTATATACTCTGCGAAGTCATGTTGATCTCGTGCGTACTCGTCTGGCCGCAATGAGCTAAATATATCAGACCGGTCGCTACGATGATGTCTCACGGGTTGCTTTCCGTGACGGCTTAGACAATGCACGGCAGCAACGGACGATGGCGACTTCGCCCGCTTTTGGCCCATCAACGAAGTGGCCGCGCACGCCTCGTCGAGGTCCGCCCAGCGCGATGTCGGGTCGTAGGAGTAGGCAATGTCGAAAGCAATTGCTGTCTTGGGCTCCGCTCTGTTCTTCGTCATTGCGCCGTTGGTGCTGGCAGGCCTCGTCCCCTGGTGGGTCACGCAGTGGGAATTTCGGCCAGCTTTTTTCGGCGTCGATCTAACCCGCATCCTCGGCGGTATATTGATCATCGTTGGAGTGCCCGGACTTGTGGATTCATTTGCCCGTTTTGCGCTGGAGGGGCTTGGGACGCCCGCCCCGATCGCGCCGACACAAAAGCTCGTAGTGACTGGCCTTTATCGCTACGTGCGAAATCCGATCTACATCGCGGTCGTCGCAGTCATTTTTGGTCAGGCCCTTTTGTTTGGTGACGGGCGTCTTCTCTGGTACGGCGCGCTACTCTGGCTGTTTTTTCATCTCTTCGTGGTGATGTACGAAGAACCGACGCTCAAGCAAACATTCGGCACGGAGTACGAGAGCTTTCGGACCAATGTGCCGCGCTGGATTCCGCGGTTGACGCCATGGCGAGCCGCATAAAGGAATCGCTGTAAGCGGCTCGATGCCGGCTGCAACAAGCAGTGCGAGACGGCGAAGCGTAGCAAGCCCGCCTAGCGGCCTCACCCCGTGACTGCCTTGGCTGAGTTCCGCTCCTGGCCCATCGCGGCAGTTGCTGCGATTGCACAAGGGCGGGCGGCATCGGAGCGAAGCGGACATCGCGAACGACTTATGAGTACGCGCCCTGGTTCGGCAGCCAAGTATTACCGTCCCAATAGCGACCGCTACAGCCCCCTGTTGGCGCCGGTCTGGTGATCCGCGACGCGCGCCTGGATGATCTTGTTGCTGAAATAGTTGGCGGCAAGGCCGATGCCGAGCGCGGCGAGGCTGCCGCCGAAACCGGGGATCATCGACGATGCAGCCACGGCAGCGCCCTTCGCCAGGACCTGCAAGGCGGTGCCGTCGGTGAAGAAGCTCGGCAGCATGTCGAACACCGTCTGCAATTGCGGCCTCGCCTGGCGCGCGATGTCGCCTAGCTGGAGCACCTTGGAGAGGTCGGGGTTCTTCGTCAGCACATCCGGCGGGATCAGCACCTTCAGCTGCTGCAGCAGGCCCGCGTTTTCCGGGGTGATCAGGCTCTTCAGGTCGACGGCTTGGAGCTGGCGGAGACCTTCCTTGATCGGCTCGAGCTTGTCGGCTGGCTGTCCCGACGACAGGAATATCTGGAGATCATTGAGAAACTTGAACAGCCCCTGCGGCAGCTGACCGGTCGGCGCTGATGGCACTTGCGCGCCTGCCGAATTCGCCATCTCGACGATGCCGCTGTTGCCGATGCCGAGCACACCGAGGATTGACGCGATCCACCCCGCGGTCTTGGTATGATCCGCCTGCTTGATGGTCACAGAGCCCATCTCGCGCAAATCGTCGGCCGTCGCCCGCACGCGCGCGGGATCGAGCGCGCGCGGACGCGCGGTCTCGAATGCAGCGGCGGTCGCGGCATCCGCTACACCCGTCAGCGGCAGATTGTTGTCGGCCTGGAACGCGAGCAGCGCCGCGCGCGTCAGCGGCCCGTAGTCGCCGTCGATCGCACCCGGCGGGTAGTTGAGGCGCTGGAGCTGCTGCTGCACGAACGTCGCGCTGATGGATGACAGCGGTGCGTAATTGGCCGCCACGCCGGTGCTTTCGAACGCAGGCGCGCCCGCGAGAGCATCGAACGCCCCGAACTGCGGCCTTTGCGGATTGGGCTCATTCTGGTCGATGCTCAGGCCGCACAGCGTCGAAGGCAGGCGCTGATGCAGATTCCATTGCCCGGAGCGCAGGAAGGCGGCCGTGCCATGGAAACCGCCGGACTGGGAGACCCAGGTGAAGGACGCCAGTCCGGCCCCGAGCAACGCCTGGCACACTGCGCCGCTGCCATAGACCCCGACTCGATAACTGGCGCCGCCCGCCCCACCCTTCAGGGCCTGCCGAACCGCGCTGAAATAAGGAACGATGCGCGTGCGGATGTCCGCATCCGACGCGTCATAGTCGACCGCGAAGTAGATCGCTGAATCTGCGGGTTGACCGATGACGTTCGCCGCATAATCGCGTGCGTAGGCACCGTCCTTGGCACCCGCGTCCTGCGAGAACGATGCCGGGGAATCGCCGGCGCCCTGGTAGACGACGGCGAGCTTCAGCCCCGCGCGAATGATGGCACCGGCTTCGTCGGGCGTCAGCCGTTTCTCGGGCTGGCGCGTGTTGCGGCAATAGTAGCGGATGATGGTATCGACGCCGTTCTGTTTCAGCGAGGCCAGACGCGGCGTCGTCCGCATGTTGGTGTCAATGATCATGGCTCGCCCCCGCGTTGGACGGATTGGCCGTTGCGGCCGACATGATTGTCTGGGTGGGTGTCGTTCATGGTCATCGGTTCGTGTTGGCGCCCGTGACGTGGTCGCGCGTACGGGCCTCGATGACGCGATTGCTGAAATAGTTGGCGGCAAGGCCAATCGCGAGCGTCGCGAGCGATCCGCCGAAGCCTGGAATCACGCTGCCAGCAACGGCCGACAATCCCTTCGACAGCAGCTGAAGCGTCGAGTCGTTGGCGAACATCCCGGGCAAAGCGTCGAAGATGGTGTGGAACTGGGTGAACCCGCGCGCGCCGTCGACGATCTGGAAGAAATTGGAGAGTGCGGGATTTGAGCTGATGACATTGGCGGGGATCAGCCCGCGGATATTGTCGAGGATCTGGATATTTTCCGGCGACAGCAGCTGCTTGACGTTGAAATTCTGCAGCTGCTTGGCGGCATCGAGCACCTGCTGGGTGTTCGCGGGATCGGCGCGCAGCTGCGGCGACGTCAACAGCTTCTGCACTTCTCCCAGGAATTGGGACAGATTGGGCGCCGGGGGCACGGCCACGTTGTTATTGACCACCTGGACCGCGGCGCTGTTGCCGATGCCGAGTGCGCCGAGGATCGTTGAGATCCAGCCGGCGATCTTGGTATTGTCAGCGGCCTTGATGGTCTGCGAGCCGCTGGCCCGCAGATCGTCTGGCGTCGCCGAGAGGCGATCGCGCGACAGCGGTCGCGGCTGCGGCCGGGCGAAAGCGACCTGGGTGGCGGCATCGAGGACGCCGGTCGGGGATACGTTGTTGTCGGCCTGGAACGCCAGCAGCGCCTCGCGCGTCAGCGTGCCGAACTTGCCGTCGATCTCGCCCAGTGAATAGCCGAGCTCCGTCAGCTTGCGCTGCAGGCCCTCGACCAGCGCACCCTTGTCGCCGAACCTGAGCTCGGTCGCCCCCAGGACGGGCGTCGTTGGCAGCTCCCGCGACGGCATGACGTCCACGCTGATCTCTGGCGCTTCCGCCCATCCGAGCGCGGTCTGCCGGATCTCGGCGAGCCGGTTGAGCCAGCCGCGGCCGAAGGTATCGAAGATCGGAAGGCTGCGCAGATAGGATTCGTAAGCCGAGCAATAGTCCTCGACCAGCATCTTCTGATCGGCGGCAAGACAGGCATCGATGGTGGGCGAATTCATGTGTCCGTCGACAGTGAGCCCGTTCTGCCCACGGGCCAGGGTCTGCTGCAACAGACGGATGCCGCGCGTCGTCCCGCTCAGGACGGCCGCGTTGTAGACGACCTGAGCGGCCGGCAGCGGAATCTCGTCGCCATGCACCGGCGTCCAGTAATTGGCGCGGAAGATCTGCAGCGCCTCGTCGCGCGTGAGGTTTCGCACGTCATCGGCGGTGACCGGCGCGTGACGCCAGGCCGACAGGTCCTTTTGCGTGATGCCCATGTTGGTCGGGCCGCCGGGATCGCGCGGATGATTGGTATAGCCGCCCTCCCATTTCTCGATCAGGGCATGCACCTTCTCGAAGTTTCCGAGCGCGATGTCGCCTTGCAGCGGCGTGCCGCCGCCGCGCGTTTCCATCAGCCGGCCCGGCACCGGCCGGCCATTGACCAGTCCCTTCACGGAGCCCCAGTCGATGCCCGTCGCGAGATCGTCGGGCTTGACGTCGATCTCGAAATGCATGGTGTCCTTGATGTTGATCCAGTTGCCGCCCCACTCGAACACCCGCTTCTTGTTGACCGTCCTGATCGCGAGCACATCGTCGATCATGGCCTGGGTCATGTCGGTGTCGGCGAGGTTGCGCTTGACGTCCTGGGCGCGCAGATCCTGTGTCGGCTGGTCGGAGAAGCGGACCTTGCGCTGGTCGGAGGTCTCCTTGTACGGGTTCGTCGTCCAGTTGACGTCGAGTGCGATGCCGTAGGCGTGCAGGCTCTTCTCGGTGCCGCCGGTGATGGCGCGGCAATTGTAGCTGTCGGTGTCGGCCGTCCTGATGTTGTAGCCATTGGCCGCGAGCACCATCGCCAGCGCCTGCCAGGCGTCAGCCGTGGGAGGTGCGACGAGGATCTCGTCGGGACCGAAGGAGATGCGGACCATCGCGTGCGCGTTGCACTCGAAGGTCTTCCAGTTTACGCGCTGCTGGGCGGTCGATTCGCTCATGCTGCCCCCTCCATCGCCTGCTCGTCAGCCACGGCACGGACCCGAGACAGGGGATGCGCTCTTAAAAAATCAGCGTGCCGCGTGGGCAATCCGGCCCGTGCAATCCAGGGGCCGTCTTCAAAATAGGTCTCTTACAAATGCAACCTTAGGCTACAACAGGGACCGCTGCGCCGAGTGTGAACTGGATCACCTGCGGCAAATCGTCCATGGCGACGCGGCGCGGGGTCGCGCTCCCCGCACCGGAGCAGGGCTATCGCATCTGCGGTTCGCGGTGGTTCGGCATGCCGACGCCACAAGCTCGTCATGCCCGGGCTCGTCCCGGGCATCCACGTACTCGTGCTGGCGGAAAGTCGTGGATGGCCGGGACAAGCCCGGCCATGACGACGTGGAGAGGCCGTTCGCAGCGTCAAATGCGATAGGGGGATGCGAGGCGCAGTTGGTGGCTATCCCGCGATCAACACCGGGAGCAACGGGTGCGAGACCGCTCCCAATTCAGTTGCTGACCCGGTCGAGCTCGACGGACACTTCGGAGGCCCAGGCGCCCGGCGATTCCAGCGCGAAGGATTGATGGTTGGCTTTGGTTCGAATGGTCACGAAAGCGGCGACGGTGTTGCCTTCGATCCTGGCTTCGACCAGTCCGTCCGAGCTCTTCCCGGTGATCTTGCCGCCCTGGCGATATTCGCTTTCGAACCAGTTGCCCGAAAGCGTGGAGCCGTCCTGCTCGATCTGGGCGGACAGCAGCATCTTGTAGGCATCGCTGGCGCATTTCAGCTCGAAGCTCATGGATTTTTCGGGCTTCTTGACCACGTAGCTTGCCTTGCAGCGAATTCGCTCGCGGCCTCCCTCCGAGAGCTTCATGGAACCGTTCCCGGACCACGCCCCGGCAAGACCATCGATCGTTGCGCTCGCTTGCGACGAGGCGAGCAGCAGGCAGCCAAGAACGGCCAAACCTATCTGCCGCTTATAACGGCCAATTCGTATCAACGCTTTGTACTCCCTGCGCCATTGGTTTTCGATTCGGCTGGGTACTCCAAAAAATGCGTGTCCTAAAGATGTCCGATAGTTGGCTGCTCTTGGCGGGCGGGGCCGCCAGCAACATTCCGCAACAAGAAAGCCGAGGTGCGCGGGGCAGAAGGCACCGGAGGTTGCTTTTTTGCCGACCGCAACGCCAGACAACCACGCGTTAAAGATTTCTACCTAGTGATCGCCCCACGTGGGTCATCAACCGGAGACGTTTGCTCATGAAACGCCGTGACTTCCTGATCAGCGCATCCGCCGTCGGTTTTGCAGCACCTGCGCTTTTCAGGGCGGCCGTGTTGCCGGCGCTGGCGCAGGCGCAAGCGCCAGCCGGTGCAGCCATCGTGCGCGCGGCAATTTTCCCGGCGATCGGCTTTTCGCGGGTCGGCAATGGCGATGAATGGTTCCTCGCGCCTGAAGTGCCGGGCCTCGTGAACGAACCCGCGGGCGGATTCAAGCAGGGATCAAGCCGCATCAAGAAGCAGGTCCAGCGCTTTCGCGTGTACGGCTATGACGGTCAGGGGCGCGTCGTGCGCGAGCTCGGCGAGGCGGACGGCCTGCGCTGGACCGTGCATGTGGCGAACAGCAAGGCGGCCTGGTACGGCTATTCGAACGCGATGGACGGCGGCGACAATGCGCCGGGTATTCCCGGCGCATTGCGCAATGCCGCCGTCGAGCCGGCCCGCCGCGAGGAAATGCTTGTCATCGACGCCGGTCCAGTCCGGATCGACGGCGCTTCGAAGAACGCCGATGGCCGTGACGCCGCCTATCGCATGGCGGGTCAGTTCTGGAAGACGATGCCGGTGACGCTCGGCCATCTGCGCACAGACGAGACCGGTCGGCTGCTGGTTTTTCCTGCCGACGGCGTCTCCAATTCCGCCCTGCCGCAGAATCCGGTGCGCGACTTCACCAACAATGACGGATGGCATGACGACTGGTGCGACGGCTGGGTGAAGGCCAGCGTCCGGGTCGGAGGCGCGGACATGGCCTGCGAGCCGGCCTGGGTCGTCTGCTGCGGTCCGAAATTCGCACCGCAGATCGAGCCGATAGTCAGTCTCTACGACGCGGCACGGGAAGCGATGATCGCGTCCGGGCACATGAAGCCGCTGACCGCAGCGGTGTCGTTTCGCCGCGACGTGCTTCCAATCCTGCGACGCGCCGGCATGATGCAATGGATCGTGCAGGCCTCCTATCTCAGCAAGGCCTGGACCGATCTCGACGACCTGTCCGATCCCACCGTCGTCCAGTCGCTGGCGGACCCTGCGGAGAAGGCGCGTCCCGCGCGCGAGAAGGTTCTGGCCGCGTTCCGCAAGCCCGGCGGCGAAGACCGCCGCTCCGACGCGCTGCCTCCCATGCTCGGAGATGGCGTCAACTTCCCGGGAAGCCCGACCGGCTGGCTCACGCTGACGCCGACCCAGTACCAGGTCCTGAGCCGCTGGGCCAAAGGCGAGTTCACCGACGACCTCAACGATGCGGCCGCCAACGCGGTCGAGAAGCTCGACGACATGCCGTTGTCGCTCCGGCCGGAGGCGCTCACGCGCGCGGCACTGGATGCCTGCTCGGGCGGTGCGTTCCATCCGGGCGTCGAGATCACATGGCCGATCCGCCATGCCGAGCTGTATCGGTCCACGACGGAAACACCACTCCCCTTCCGCATCGCGATCTCGACGCGGAAGAGCCTCGTGCAGGATGTCGGATTGCAGCTCAATCCGCAGAATGTTTTCTCCGGTCATCCCGACCGGAAGGACGCTGGCGCACCGGTGGGGCCGCAGGCGCCGGGCGATCTCACGCGATGGATGGGCGTTCCCTGGCAGGGCGATGCATTCAGCTGCCAGTCCGTGCTGACGGCCGACGGTTTCCCGACGCCGGTGTGGTGGCCTGCGCTGCTTCCGGTCGACGTGCTGCCGGAGGGCTTCTACAAGCAGATGATGCGCGCGGATCTCTCGGCGGAAGAGCGGCTGCGCTTCTATCACGCGCGGGTTGCCTGGTCGCGCGGTGCCGCCGGCATCGGCCTGCATGTCGAGGCCAGCTACACCGACGGATTGCGGCGAATGATCGAGCTGTGGACGCAAATGGGCGTCGTCGTGCGCCGAACCGGACCGACGGACGTCCCGGGCATTCCCAAGGACGTCTTCGTCGAAGTGCAGCGCGGCACACTGGATCTTTCCAAGATCAAAGACCGCACCTGACCGCACATGCATCAGGTCGTGATCCTGGGCGCGGGAATGGCAGGGATGTCCTGCGCCCGCACCCTGCTCAGGCGGGGATTTCGTCCGCTTCTGGTTGCGCCCGGTCACGACGTCGCCAATCGTGGCGAAACCCTTTCATTTCGAGCGTCACATCATCTCGAGAGTCTCGGCTGGCTTGGTCTGCTCGACGCCGAGACTGCGATGGCGTGTCAGGGGCGCTATTCGGTGTGGGGGAGCACCACGCTGCGGCGGGATGCGTTTCACCAGGACGGTACGTCGGGCTGGCATATCGACCGGCAGCGGCTCGAGGCCCGAATGGCCCAGAGGCTCGATGCCGACGGTGTCGCGCGGCGGTGCGCCGAAGCCCGTCGGCTCTCGCGGGCGCCGGACCACATCGTCGTCGATCTTGCCGATGGCTCCCCGATCGAAGCGGAGTTCGTGATCGATTGCTCCGGCCGCGCCTCGGTGACGTCCGGGAGCGAAACACCGCTTCGCCGTCTCGACAAGCTCGTGGCCTGCTATGGCATTTTCGAGCTCGAGCAGGATGTCGAAGCCGTGCCGGCGACGCTCGTCGAGGCCGTGGCGGCGGGATGGTGGTACATGTCCATGCTGCCGGGCAACCGCATCCTGCTCTGCTTCTTCACGGATTCGGACCTGCTCCCGGCGGGACTGCGCAAGGACGCGACCCTGTGGGCCGATATGGTTTCGCAGACCCATGCGATCTCCGCACGCGTGACGAGCCTGGGCATCGACGTGGCTGGCTGCGCGAACCTTCAGTTCGCGCCGGCGAGCACCACCACCATGTCAGGGATGATCGACCATCGCATTATCCGGGCGGGCGACGCCGCGACTGCGCTCGATCCGCTGGGAGCGAATGGTCTAGCTACGGCGCTGTGGAGTGGCATCCAGGCTGCCGAGAGTGTAGCCGGTGCCCTCGCGGGGGATACGACGGCATCCCGGCGCTACGAACGACAGTTTCTGGAGGGGATCGCGTCCTATCTGGTCACGCAGCGCGCAATGTATGCATCCGAACACCGCTTTGCCGACACGCCGTTCTGGCAGCGACGCAACGCGTGATCACATGAAGCCCGGGTTGCGCGGTAGATACTGGACCCAGTTGCCGAATTCACGCGACGACATCAGCAGCATCGGCAACTTGATGCGCATTCCATGCTCCATCGCGGTGTCGAGAGCCGCCCCGCTTGCGCCAGGCAGGAATGCCGATACCTGCGACGAGCCGCTCTCTGCCGCCAGGTGCAGCGCCGTTCTCAAGGCGGGAGCAACAGCATGGGGCTCCATGACCGCGAGCGGTCCGATATGTCCGCCGGCGTCCACATAGACGTAGCCGGCCCAACCGTTTCCGTCGTAGAGATTGAACCCTCTCGTCGCATCATCATTGATCAGGTAGCGATGATGCTTTTCGCGCGACACGCCCAGCACCCGCTCGTCCGCTTGCGCGAGGCGACGCATGGTCAAAGCTTCTTCCTTCAAGGGGGTGACGTCGTATCGAGAGCCGCGCAAATGACCGATCAATCGCTCTCGCGATGCACCGACACTGTAGATCGGACATCGCGGAAGCAGTCCGTGGCGGATGTAGAGTCCTTGCGAGACCGTGTTGAAGCTGAAGGTGATGAGCACCCTGTTGGTAGCACCCGATTTGTCGGCGTGATCGAGCGTCCGCTTGATCAGCTCATTGCCGACGCTCCGCCCCTGCTGATCGGGTGACACGAACAGCTGCGCCAGAAACCACATGTCGCCGCAGACCCAGCTCCAGGCGAAGCCGAGGATCCGCTCGCCCTCCTCCGCGACCCAGAGACCGTCGGCATCGTCCTTCAAGGAAAACAACTGGAATTTGGGAGACGAGCGGACAGCCATGGGCCCGAAGCCATGCCGCCCCGTGAGATCGTTGATGCTGGAGACGACGAGGGCATCGGCGAACTCCAGATCCTGCGCACGTGCCGGCCGGAAAACCACAGACATCGGGCAACTCCCGTTAGAAGCGTAACGTTCAAAACCTCGCGGTGCCGGGATCGAGTCCCAGCGCCAGCCGTCCGGCGATGATGTAATTGTTCGGACTCATCGCGATGTGCTTGGCTGCGGCGCGCACGTCGCGGACCGCACGTTCCAGGGCACAGCTCTCGAAGATGGCGGCCGCGCCCGCGCTGGCTGCCAGCATGTCGGTAATGGACATCGCAGTCTCGGCCGCATGGGCGTTGGCGATCCGAAGGGTCGCGCGCGCCTCCACAAGCCGTTCGCCGCCCGTCTCGGTCACAACCATCAAGTCCCTCATGGCATCGCTCAGGAGGGCGCGGGCGGCGCGAAGCATCGCTCTCGTCCGGCCGACCGTCGCCTGAACGGTTTCACGATCGCGCAGCAACGCCCGGGTGCCCGGGCGGCTTTTGCGGCAGGCGAGCTCCGCGAACGAGCCAATGGCGCCGGACGCGATGCCGAGTGGCACGGCGCAGATGCTCCACGCGAACACCGACGATGGCGGCATGCGATAGAGCAGTCCGGGCTGGGTTGGTTGCAGCCCGAGAAACGGATGGGCGTGAGCAGCCGGCACGAAAATATCCCGTGCCTCGAAATCGCAACTTCCGGTGCCGCGCAGTCCGGACACATGCCAGTTGTCGAGGATGGTCACGTCTGCCCGGCCGAGATAGCAGCAGAGAAGAGGCGAATCCGGATCCTCGGGCCTGACGCTGGCCAGCACCATGAAGCGCGTCGCGTGATGCGCGCCGCTGCCGAACGGCCAGCGCCCGGAAAGGCAATAGCCGCCCGCGACCGCGGTTGCCGTGCCGACCGCACCGGTCGAACTGACGATGAAGGCGCGCGGATCGGCAAACCACTCGCCTGCGACGGCCTCTTCGAGGTAGCCGCCGATCCGACTCATGCCGCCGCCATTGCCGATGAGCCAGCCGACCGAGCCGTCGAGCGCCGAGGCGGCCTCGACCACGCGCATGAACTCGAAGGGAGACAGCTCGGGCCCGCCGAGCGCTTTCGGTAGCCACAGTCGGAACAGGCCCGCATCTGCCAACGCCGCGAAAACCGCATCGGGCAACCGCCGGCCACCATCGAAATCGTCGCGCTGTCTGGCGATCAGCGGGGCCAGCGCCTGGACGGCCTCGAGCTGGCGGCAAACCCGGTCCGGGGCACCGGCAATCGCTTCCGGATCGGGACGAGCGATCAGATCGCCCGTCTCCGCCACATGAGATGGATCACGCATCGGGCAGTCCTCGAAGTTTTCGGCGCCACCGCAGCATGATCGCCCGTTTCCCGGAGGTCCTGAAACCGTTCCGAAAAAGTTGCAAAAAATGTAGTCTCCAGGCCATGGCGAGGATCCACGAATTCGGTCCCTACCGCCTCGACGCAGAGGCCGAGATGCTGTTTCGAGGTTGCGAGCCGGTCGCGCTCGGACGGCGCGCAGTGACGCTGCTTCGGCTGCTCGTCGAGCGAGCCGGGACGCCGGTTTCCAAGGACGCGTTGATGCAGGTCGCGTGGCCTGGGCTGGCGATCGAGGAGAGCAACCTGACGGTGCAGATCGCCGCCCTGCGGCGGATATTTGCCGACGTCGACGGAGGCGCGACCTGGATCGAGACGCTGCCGCGCCGGGGCTATCGTTATGTCGGGCCGCCAGTCGCCGCCGAATCCGGAGCCGGCCAGCCCAAGTCGCCTGAACCTGCACCGGCACCTGCAGTGTCCGACAGGCCGTCGCTCGCGGTGCTTCCGTTTTCAAATCTGAGCGGCGATCCCGGGCAGGATTATTTCTCCGACGGGATCACGGGCGACATCATCGCCGAACTGTCGCGGTTCAGGTCGCTGTTCGTCGTCGCCCGTCACTCCAGCTTCGCCTACAGAGGCAAAGTGGCCGAGATCAAACGGGTCGGCCGCGAGCTCGGAGTCCGGTATGTGACCGAAGGAAGTGTGCGCAAGATCGGCAGCCGGGTACGAGTGACCGTCCAGCTTCTCGATGCCGGAAGCGGTTACAGTTTCTGGACCGAGCGCTACGACCGCGACCTCGAAGACATCTTCACCCTGCAGGACGAGATCGTCCGGGCGATCGTCGCGGCCCTGCCAGGCCGGCTGGAGGATGCCGGCCGCGAGATCGCCAGACGCAAGCCGACCTCCAGCATCACCGCCTATGATCTCGTTCTGCTCGGAAACGAGCGCTGGCGTCAGTTGACCGTGAAGGACATGGCGCAGGCCAGGGACTATTTTCGACGCGCCGTCGCGCTTGACCCGCAATATGCCCGCGCCCACGTCAACATAGCCTGGACCATCGTCTGCGACGTGTTTCTCGAATCGCCTGCCACCGCGACACTGGACGAGGCGCTTGCCGAGATTGAAACCGCGCTCGATATCGACGACGGCGATGCCTGGTCGCATGGCGTCTTCGCCCAGCTGTTGTTCCTGCGGAATGAGGACGCCAAGGCAGAGATCCATTTCAGCCGGGCTCTCGCGCTCAATCCAAACGACGCCGATGTCGCCGCCGTTTTCGCCAATATCCTGGTCTATTGGGGGCGATGGCGCGAGGCGCTCACATGGATCGGGACGGCCAAACGGCTCAATCCCTTTCCGCCCAACCTGTACCATTGGTATCACGCGCTCGCGCTCTATTCGGGACGCGAGTACGAGCGGGCGGTCAAAGCATTGATGGAGACGCGATCCCTCGATCGGTGGTCACACGGACTGCTTGCGGCCTGCTATGCGCAGATGGGCCGGGGCGGCGAAGCGCGGTCCGAAGCGGAAGCATTCGTGAGGCAACGCTCTCGTGAACTGAACGAGAATGGCAACGTCGTGCCCGCGAACACGCTCGATCTCGTTCAGTCGCGAGCCGGTCGGTACAGGGATCCCGCCGACCGCGAACACTTCCTCGACGGATTACGCAGAGCGGGTCTCACCGGCTGACGCAGCACGCTGCGGGTTTTCTATCGAGACACTAAGCAGCGGCCCGCTCAACCTTGTTCCAACGGCCTGCCTCTCCACCAACGTGTTGCATTGCTTCTCAACTTGCACGCACAGACCTATCGCATGGGTTCTCGCCTTCTTGACGAAGCAGGTCTCGATGAAATGGCGCTCCATCAAGGTGTCGTGTCCTGGTACTGACATCGTCGGCGAAGCGATGTATTCTCTCCGCGATTTGCAGCAATAATGCGCAAAGGGTATCCAGACTGCTGATCAGCCGCTGAACGTCCTCCCCTTCCGGCACGCCCCACCCGATCTCGGCGCAGTACTGCTGGACCTTTTCGACATCATTTCGCAGATTGCTGAGCAACCCATCGCGATGCGCCGACAGCTCTTTGAAGTTGCCACAGATTGCCTGCAACCGCGCGGAAGTCGCCTTGATATCGAAGACAGGTATTGCCACGATGTCGGCTTGCCGACTCTGACTGTGCATCGGTCAGGCGGCGCGGACGGAGTCGAGGAAGTTGCGAACCTCGACGCGCAGGCTTTCCGCCTGCCGAGCCAGTTCCGTCGAGGCGGTCAGCACCTGAGCGGCACCTGCGCCGGTCTCCTCGGCAATCCGAGCCACGCCGGAAATGTTCGCGGTCACTTGGCTGGTACCGGCCGACGCCTTTGACAGCGATCCCACGATACCCCTGGTGGCTGCAGTTTGCTGCTCGACAGCGGACGCGATGGCAGTGGCCGCATCGTTGATCTGCCCGATGGTACCAGTGATGCCACCGATCGCCTGAGCCGCCTTGCCGGTCGAGGCCTGGATCGCGGCGATCTTCGCGGTGATTTCGGTAGTCGCTTTGGCCGTCTGGCTGGCGAGCTGCTTGACTTCCGACGCGACCACGGCGAAGCCCCGGCCCGCCTCACCGGCCCGCGCCGCCTCGATCGTGGCATTTAGTGCAAGCAGGTTTGTTTGCTCGGCCAGTGTCGAGATCGTCTCCACGATATCGCCGATGCTGGCCGCAACCGTGGTCAACTCGGAGACGAGGCCCGCTGTGTTCTCGGCTTCGCTCACGGCAGCTCTCGACATATTGGCAGAGCGTTCCACCTGACGGGCGATCTCCTGCACCGACGCGCCCAATTCCTGGGCGGAGCTGGCAACGACGTCAACACCGGCCGCAGTCTCTTTCGCCGCCGCAGAGACCGAGGTCGATTGGACCGAGGTCTCTTGCGCCGACGACGTCAGCTGCGAGGCAGTCACCTGCATTTCGCCGGCCGCAGAGGACACCATCTCGACTACCCCGCCGACTGCCTGCTCGAAGCGGCTGGCGATATCGAATATCGCCTGCCTGCGTTCTTCGGCGGCTTGAGCTTCCTGTTCCTGGGTTTGCGCCGATCTCGCGATGCGGGCGGCGTTCTCTTCGAATGCGCGCGCCATATCACCCACCTCATCCGTGCGCTGTGTGCCGGACACCGTCGTGGCGGTGGCACCGCCCGCGATCGCCTGCATCGCCCCCGCGATGGCGCGGATCGGGCGGGCGATCGTCAGCCAGGAAAACAGCGCGGAGCCGAACAAAGTGAGGACCGTAGCAACGCCGAAAACCAGCCCGACGACCGTGGCCCGGCTGATTGCGTCCGATGAAGCCGCACGGGCCTCGTTAGTAAAATGTTGCGCATTGGTGAGCGAGGCTTCCGTCGCCTTGAGCACCTGCTCGCGAGCAGTTACGAGTTCATTGGTATGCGCTGTAAGAAGAGCGTCATCTACCTGTCTCCCGCCTTGCTCGACTTTATGCGCGGCGGCCACTCTCAGCGCGCTCTCGCCGAACTTGCCGAGGCCCGTCTGGATATCCCGCAGCACGTCCGGCTTTAGCGCAATACTGATCGGGGTCCTGAGGCCGTCCTGGCCCGACTCGACCGCCGATTTGATCGCGGCGGCTGCCGCTTGAACCTTCTCCGGGCTGTCCGCGAGTTTAATATTGAGTATTCCAATTTGCATTTGAGTCAGGGATTTGTCGGCGCCCTGGATGCCATCGAAAATCGTCTGCTCCCGCCTGACGGCGTCCGCGGCTTCAGTGATATTGCGGTTGCTGACCCATTGGTTGACAACCATCCCACTGACGAGTGCGATGCTAAGGCCTGAGAAAAGAGCGAGCTTCAAACCGATTGTCGTGCGCATTGTGGGTCCCCCAAGAAATCGTGGTACGCGTGATCGACGGAAGATCCGTGCTGGATCACCGCCCCGAAGATGGATTTGAGTAAGAAGGGTCGAAACTAAATCAAAACTTACACATCGCGTCCCGGCTGCCGTTGGCGGACAGGCTTTGCCGAAAGAGGACGACGAACATGCTCAGTCACTTGGTGCACGCTTCATCGACCCCGTATTTTCGCGGGCTCGTCGGCGCCCTCATCGCGCGCACTCGCCGGCGCTTCGAACATCTGAATGCCGAATACGGATATCGTCCAGCCGAAAACGGATATGATGACGACTCAAATGCGCGACGTCCTGCGCCGCCGATTCGCAATCGGTAAACATCATTCCGCGAAGACTCTTCTGGCGAAATTTGCGTGAATTGGGACGGGATAATGCCCCGGGACGCGGTGAGGGCTTGAATCTTGAAGTCCACTCGTGTTGCTGTCGCACGCCGGAATTGTCTCTTCGATAGGAAACACGTTGCTAAAGGATCCGCCGATCGTCTCTGGTTCGAACTTCGAGGATCTCCTCACCTACTACCAACCGCGTCTGCTGCCCCTGAAAATCACCCCGCCGAATCCGCGTGCCGGCTTTCGGTGGCGAACTGATTTCGCGGCGGGTTGGGGCGTGAGCGTGATCCGGGCGGAGTATTCCAGCGGCTGGTCGTACGGCGCTGACAGCGGCATCGAGAACGTCAATCTCGGCTTTCTCAGTGCCGGAGCCGGCGAGATGGCAATCGGTTCGAAGACATACGAGCAGACCCCTCTGCGCGCGGCCCTCTATGCCCAACCGACCCTGACGCGACGGACCGTGCACGCGCTCGATGGAAACTTCGCCGGCGGCGTACTACAGTTCGAGGCTAGCCTCGTTGCAAGCCTCCTCACCGATCTGTTCGAGGGCGCGCCGCTGACGAGCCTGGAACTCATACCAACGATCGATCTTTCGACAAGCGTCGGACAGATCTTGCAGTCAGTTGGCTGCGCCCTGGCCAACGGCATGCGCGACGAACAGCTGCTCTTGCGGTCGCCCAAGGCGATGGCGCTGCTAAGCGAAGCCGCTCTTAGATTGATCCTCGAGGAGCTGCCGCACCGTCTCTCCGACAGGCTTCTGACGCACAACCGAGCTCCGGCGGCACAACATATCAGGCAGGCAGTCGACTACATGCGCGCCAATCTTCACCTGCCCATGACCATGACCGACATCGCACGCGCGGTCGGCGTCAGCAGTCGCACACTCCGGCTCGGCTTCCGCAAGCACTATGAAATATCGCCGGCCTATTACCTGCGGCGCGTCAGACTCGAGGCGGTTCATGCCGAGCTGTCGTCACCCGAGAACATGTTGCCGGTCAGCGAGGTCGCCCTGAAATGGGGGTTCACGCATATGGGACGCTTCGCGGCCCAGTATCGCAGGGAATATGGCACTTGCCCCTCCGAAACCGCCAGGCGCGCCGGCGCGCCTCGACTATTCCGTCCACAGCACTGACGACGGAATTTGTGGACTTGCGCGGCTCGATCCGGCCAGGGGCACCAGAGCGGGTCTCACCGCCTGACGCAGCAGGCTGAATGTTGGGACGCTGCCGACGCCAAAACAAAACCCCAGCAATCTACCGAGATTGCTGGGGTTTTTGTCGAACTTGGTTGCGGGGATAGGATTTGAACCTATGACCTTCAGGTTATGAGCCTGACGAGCTACCGGGCTGCTCCACCCCGCGTTAAGCTTTTGCACGCCTTTTCGGGAATCTCGGGGACGGTCGATGGACCAGCGCTCGTCGCGTGGCTTTCGCGTCCCAAAGGCTTCCTTGGAAGGCAAACCCGGGGCAAAGCCCGTCGGGTGCGAGGGCTATGTATCAACCGCGAGGCCCTTTGGAAAGGCCCGGGGGAACGTTTTTTTCGACTTTATGACAGGCAAAACGCACCCGTGAGGGGCCGAAAAAGCCAGCACTTGCCATAAGTTCCGCAAAGCGCCAGCTTGCGGACACAAGATGACGTGAAAACGCCATGTCAACCAGCCGATGGGCGCCCCCGGCAGCGGCGCCAGTCACGGCGAATCGGGCTGTATGATGCGGTTCTTGTCGTAGATCGTCTCAAGGATGTCATTCCGGGGCGCCTCGAAGAGGCGAGCCCGTAATCCATCTCGCCACCAATGATGTTGATAAATGGATTCCGGGCTCGCGCTACGCGCGCCCCGGAATGACGAGAAAAAAGAGACCTGCAGGGGGAACAACAATGGCTGACACATTCGATTTCGTCGTCGTGGGCGCGGGCTCGGGCGGCTGCGCGGTGGCGGGACGGCTGTCGGAGGATGCGCAGACCTCGGTCGCGCTGCTCGATGCCGGCGGCAGGAACGACAGTTGGCGGATCACCACGCCCTTCGGGCTCGCGCTGCCATACAGCGCAGCCAACTGGGCGTTCGACACTGTGCCGCAGAAGGGGTTGAACGGCCGCATCGGCTATCAACCACGCGGCAAGGGGTTAGGTGGCTCGTCGGCGATCAACGCCATGGTCTACATCCGCGGCAACAAGTGGGACTATGACCACTGGGCCTCGCTCGGCAATACCGGCTGGTCGTATGCCGACGTGCTGCCCTATTTCAAGCGCGCGGAGAACAATGCCGATTTCGACGGCGAGTATCACGGCAAGGGCGGCCCCCTGCATGTCAACAAGCTGCGCTCCGACAATCCCATCCATGACGTCTTCCTGCAGGCCGCGCGCGAGGCGCAGTTCCGCGTGCGCGAAGACTTCAATGCCGAGGACCACGAAGGACTCGGCAGCTACCAGGTGACACAGCACAATGGCGAGCGTTGGAGCGCGGCGCGCGCCTATGTGAATCCGCATATCGGAACGCGCTCAAATCTGCGCGTCGAGACGGGGGCGCAGGCGACGAGGATCCTGTTCGAAGGCAGGCGCGCAGTCGGCATCGAATATGTGCAAGGCAAGCAGAGGAAGCAGCTGCGCGCCCGACGCGAGGTGATCCTCGCCTCGGGCGCCTTTCAGTCACCACAGCTCCTGATGCTGTCGGGCGTAGGCCACGGCGAGGCTCTGGGCGCGCACGGCATTGGCGTCGTGCATCATCTGCCGGGCGTCGGACGCAATCTCCAGGACCATCCGGATTTCGTCTTCGTCTACGCCTCCGACTATCCGCATTTCGTGCACAGTTCGCTCAGCCGATTGCCATCGCTGCTCCGCGCTATCCAGCAATACCGCCGCGAGCGTCGCGGTCTGATCACCACCAACTTTGCCGAATGCGGCGGCTTCCTGAAGACGCAGCCCGATCTCGATCTGCCCGACATCCAATTGCACTTCGTGATTGCGATGCTCGACGACCACGGCCGCAAGCGCCACAAGGAGGCAGGTTTCTCGTGTCACGTCTGCCTGTTGCGACCGAAGAGCCGCGGCAGCGTAGCGCTGAAGAATGCCGATCCCGCGCAGGCGCCGCTGATCGATCCGAACTTCCTGGGCGAGGCCGCGGATCTGGAAACGATGGTCGCGGGCTACAAGACGACGCGGCGGCTGATGGAGACGCCATCGCTGCGCGCTTTGCAGAAAAAGGACATGTTCACGTCCAAGGTGAAAACCGACGACGACATCCGCGCCATCCTGCGCGAGCGCGTCGACACCGTCTATCACCCGGTCGGCACCTGCAAGATGGGCACCGATCCGCTCGCCGTGGTCGATCCGAAGCTCAGGGTGCATGGCCTCGAGGCCCTGCGCGTCGTCGATGCCTCGATCATGCCGACCCTGATCGGCGGCAACACCAACGCGCCGACCATCATGATCGGCGAGAAGGCGGCGGATATGATCAGGGCGGAGATGGGGGCGAGTTAAACTCGGTGTCGTCCCGGACAAGCGCAGCGAAGCGGAGCGCAGATCCGGGACGACGTCTGAGCAAAACTTGCCGGTCCGCAATCGCGGAGATCAACTCAACAGGAACCCGCCATCCACGGTCACCACGCTGCCCGTCATGTAACGCGACGCTTGTGAGGCCAGCAGCAGGATCGCGCCGTCGAGATCGGACTCGGCGCCGACACGGCGCTGCGGGATTCGCTTGGCCAGGCGCTCGCCTGCCGGCGTCGACCAGAAATCGTGGTTCATCTCGGTGTCGATATAACCGGGCGCCAGCGCGTTGACGCGGATGTTGTTGCCGGCAAGCTCCAGCGCCATCGCCTTGGTCGCCTGGATCATGCCGGCCTTGGAGATCGCGTAAGGCGAGACCGCCTTCAACACGCCTGTAGCCAGCACGGAGGCGATGTTGACGATATTGCCTGACTGCTTCCGTGCGATCATTCGTCGCGCCAGCTCGGTGCCAAGGAAATAGGCGCCCTTGAGATTGGCGCCAACCACGGCGTCCCAGTCCGCTTCCGTCTGCTCGGTCGCAAGCTTCTCGATCGCGATCCCCGCATTGTTGATCAGCACGGTGATGGGATCAAGCGCCGCCTCCGCGGCATCGACCGAGCTGGCGATCGACGCGGTATCGGTGACATCGAGCGCGACCGCCGCGGCCCGGCCGCCCTTGCCGCGAATCTCCGCTTCGAGCGCCTGAAGCTTGTCCGTCTGGCGCGCGGCGAGCACGACGGCGGCGCCGCGCGCTGCCAGCACGCGCGCGAACTGGCGCCCCAACCCCTGGCTGGCGCCGGTGATCAGAATGGTCTCGTGGGCGACGTCGAACGGATCGGACATGTCAGTATTCCCCGGCGAGGTGATATGCGCGCATTGTGACCCATGATTTCCGCCGACGCAAAGCGCGGGGCTTACCAGAGCCTCCAACCTTGGCTACAGTACCGCATCAAAACCACCAGACATCACAGGAGTGAACAGTGGATCTTGGGATCAAGGATCGCCGCGCCATCGTCTGCGCATCCAGCAAGGGCCTCGGTCGCGCCTGCGCCATGGCGCTCGCCAATGAGGGCGTGCATGTCACCCTGACCGCGCGCGGTGCGGACGCGCTGAAGGCAACGGCCGAGGAGATCCGGAAGGCCCACCCGGCCGTGACGGTCACCGAGATCGTCGGCGACATCACGACGCCGGCGGGCCGCGAGGCCGTGCTGAAGGCCTGTCCCGATCCGGACATCCTGGTCAACAATGCCGGCGGCCCGCCGCCCGGCGATTTCCGCAACTGGACGCGCGACGACTGGATCAAGGCGATCGACGCCAACATGCTCACGCCAATCGAGCTTATCAAGGCGACGGTCGACGGCATGATGGCGCGCAAGTTCGGCCGCATCGTCAACATCACCTCGGCCGCCGTGAAGGCGCCGATCGAGATCCTGGGGCTCTCCAACGGCGCGCGCGCCGGCCTCACCGGCTTCGTCGCAGGCCTGTCGCGCAAGACGGTGATCAACAACGTCACCATCAATGCCCTGCTGCCGGGTCCGTTCGAGACCGATCGCCTGCGCGGCACGGCGAAGGCCGAAGCCGACAAGCGCGGCATCACGCCGGAGCAGCTTCTGGCCGAGCGCGCAAAACTCAATCCCGCCGGCCGTTTCGGCGATCCCGACGAGTTCGGCTATGCCTGCGCCTTCCTGTGCGGCGCCAAGGCCGGCTTCATCACCGGGCAGAACATTCTGCTCGACGGCGGAGCATTCCCCGGGACGCTGTAGGTCGTGACCGGCAGCCACATGCACAACTGTCATCGCCCGACTTGATCCAGTATCCCAGAGACGGCTCGGCTTGAATCGAGGGGCCGTGGAGTACTGGATGCCCCGGTCAAGCCGGGGCATGACGGCGGAGTGCGTGGAGGAGCGGTGAGAACAACTCACCGCCGCTTCGTCGACTCGTCCTCGTCGCGTTCGCTGAAGCCGGACGAGTCCGCGCTCGGGCGCTCGTCGGTCCAGTCGACGCCGAACGCGTCGAGGCCATCGGCGAGCAGGTCGCCCAGCATCGGCTCACCCAAGAGATAGTGCGCGGTTTCCCGTCGGGGATTTCGATACTCGGTGCGAGCCTCGATGGCACGGGCACGCAAGTCCTCCCAATCGTCCGCTCCACCATCGCCACGCCCGAGCCACATCAAGGCGACGAGATCGATCTGCTCGTCCTCGTTCAGGGCGGCAATGAAGCTCGTGATCTCGCGGCCGACCGGATCGGAGCCATTGTCCTGCAGCACGTCGATCGCATCGTCATCGGTCGGATTTGATCCGGAGTCCGGATCGGAGTCCGTCTCCTTGACGTCGTACTCGCGCGCCTTCTCGATCAAGAAGGCGACTTTCTCGGCGGAAATTGCTAGCTCCGGCATCGCTCCCTCCTCAAGTTCCCCCGATAACGCCGCATCGTGCCGGTTGATCCATTGCCGCGGCTGTCGGAAACCCGCAATGTCCGCCGCAACCAGAACAAGAGGACGCGGGCGATGCAGTGGACGGTAGGCCAGGTCAGGATCACCAAATTCGTGGAAATGGAGACGGTCGGCTCGACGCGCTTCATCCTGCCGCTGGCGAGCAATGAGGAAATCCGGAAGCTGCCTTGGCTGATCCCGCATTTCGCCACCCAGGAGGGCCGGCTGAAAATGTCCATCCATTCGCTGGTGGTAGAGACGCCGTCGCGCCGCATCGTGGTGGACACCGGCCTCGGCAACGACAAGCAGGGCCGCAACGTCTCAACCTGGAACAACCGCAACACGCCATTTCCCGAGATGATGACGGCGGCGGGCTTTGCGCCCGGCACCATCGACACGGTGCTGTGCACGCATCTCCATGTCGATCATGTCGGCTGGAACACGAAGCTCGTTGGCGGCCAATGGGTGCCCAGCTTCCCAAAAGCCCGCTACGTGTTTGGCAAGACGGAATACGATTATTGGCGCGACCACTCGACCGAACCGGACAAGGCGGCCGTGTTCAACGATTCCGTGAAGCCGATCGTGGACGCCGGCCTCGCCGAGATGATCCCGAGCGACCACCGGCTGTGCGAGGAGATCCGGATGATCCCGACCCCCGGCCACAGCCCGGGACACATGAGTGTCCTGATCCGCTCCGGCGGCGAGCAGGCGCTGCTCGCGGGCGATGCCGCCCACCACCCCTGCCAGATGGCGCATCTCGACTGGTGCTCGACGGTGGATTCCGATCCGCAGCAATCAGCCAGGACACGGCGCGAATTGTTCTCGCGCTTTGCCGATACCCCGACGCTGGTGATCGGCGGGCATTTTTCCGGCGGACGCATCAAGCGCGATGGGGACGCGTTCAGGTTCGTGGCGCTGGGGTGAGGCTCTTGTGTCCCGGATGCGCTGCAGCGTGAAACGCTGCTGCGCAGAGCCATGCGAGGTCTGTTGGCGCAGCCTCGTGCAACTGTTCAGGTTGATAGATGGAACGGGCGGGAGACCGAGCCGGCTCACGGCGTCAAGCGCCAAGGACCCAACGGCTTCCCGCCCACCACCATCATGACAGACTTTCCAGACACAGGGACCCAGAATGCCACGACCTGGGCCCCGGCTCAGCAGCGCATCACTGCGTGCTGCGCAGCGTCCGGGGCACGAGGCCTTGGCCACCGAACCCAGCGAATTGAGAGGGCTGCAATGCACCGGCCCGTAGGCGGTTGAAATTCCCGCCGCCCTGCTCCATGAAGCTTTTTAACCGACCAGTCCATCCAGGGAGAGACGAGAATGAAGCTTGTTCGTTATGGTGAAAAAGGTGCAGAAAAGCCCGGGCTGATCGACAAATCCGGCCAGCTGCGCGACCTCTCGGCCCATCTGAAGGACCTGACCGGTGAGGCCTATTCGCCGGAGTCCCTGAAGAAGCTTGCAGCGCTCGATCCCGCTTCGCTGCCGGCGGTCTCGGGCAAGCCGCGGTTTGGCGCCCCCGTCACCGGGATCTCGAAATTCGTCGCGATCGGCCTCAACTACAGCGATCACGCCAAGGAGACTGGAGCGGCGATTCCGACCGAGCCGATCATCTTCATGAAGGCCAACACCGCCCTTTCCGGTCCGAACGATCCGGTCGAGAAGCCGCGCGGCTCCACCAAGCTCGACTGGGAAGTCGAAATTGCCGCCATCATCGGCACCCGTGCGAAATACGTCTCTGAGGCCGATGCGCTGAACTATGTCGCCGGCTATTGCGTCTGCAACGACGTCTCCGAGCGCAACTTCCAGACCGAGCGCCTGGGTCAGTGGACCAAGGGCAAGTCGCATGACACGTTCGGTCCGCTCGGACCGTGGCTCGCCACCAAGGACGAGATCAAGGACGTGCAGAACCTCTCGATGTGGCTCGACGTCAACGGCCAGCGCCGCCAGACCGGCTCGACCGCGACCATGATCTTCACCATGGCCAAGTGCGTCTCCTACGTCTCGCAGTTCATGACGCTGCTGCCCGGCGACATCATCACGACCGGCACGCCGCCCGGCGTCGGCATGGGCATGAAGCCGCCGACCTACCTCAATGTCGGCGACGTCGTCGCGCTCGGCATCGAAGGCCTCGGCGAGCAGCGCCAGGAGATCGTCGCGGCGTAGGCAGCGGCGAACACCAGATCAACAATCGTCATGCCCGGGCTTGTCCCGGGCATCCACGTCTCACAGTCTCGCCGCGCGGAAACGCGTGGATGGCCGGGTCAAGCCCGGCCATGACGGCGGAGAGAGTGTTCAAAGAATTTTGATACAGGGAATCGTCCGCATGAAGCTCACCTTCTCCCCCGCCTCGCCCTTCGCCCGAAAAGTGCGCATCGCCGCGATCGAGCTCGGGCTCGTCGACAAGATCGAGTTCGTGCCCGCAACGGTCGCGCCGGGCCAGGCGAACGAGGACTATTCGCGCATCACGCCGCTGAAGAAGCTGCCGGTGCTGATCACAGACAATGGCGAGGTGATCCTCGATTCCTACGTCATCGTCGAATATCTCAACGAGCTCGCCGGCGGCAATCTGATCCCGGATTACGGCCCGCGCCGCCGGTCGGCCAAGACCGATCATTCGCTGATCAACGGCATGCTCGATTCCATGCTGCTGTGCCGCTATGAGAGGATGGTACGGCCCCAGGGCCTGCAATGGCAGGCCTGGTCGGACGACCACTGGAACCGCGCCTGGACCGGCATGGCTCGATTCGAGAACCGCCCCGAGGTCCTGAACGGTCCGTTCGACATCTCGCAGATCGGCCTCGTTTGCGTACTCGGCTATGCCGACTTCCGCTTCCCCGATTGCGGCTGGCGCAAGGCCTATCCGAAACTCGACGCTTTCCATCAGAAGATGCTGGAGCGGCCCTCCGTGAATATCTCGGTGCCGCCGCCGGCGTAGCAAGAGATGCGGGGCGAATGACGATGCGCGACCATTTTCCCCGCCTCACAATTCTCGGCGCGAGCCTTGTGCTCGCGTTGACCGCCACCGCCACCACTGTGCGGGCCGAGAGCATGGCGCCTGGACAACGCAACCTCGCCTGCGGATCGCCGTCATCGATCGACGATGGCTGGACGACCGCGTCTCCCGACAGCGTCGGCATGGATGGCGCGCAGCTCTGCGGCATCGCCGCGCGGCTCGAGCAGCGGGCGACCGCAGTCCATTCGGTCGTCGTCGCGCGCCACGGCAAGCTCGTCTTCGAGCAATATTTTCCCGGCTACGACCAGCCCTGGGGACAGCCGGAAGGCCAGCACGAATTCACCGCGACGACGAAGCACGACATGCGCTCGGCGTCGAAGAGCGTAACGTCGCTGCTGGTTGGCATCGCGATCGACCGCAAGCTGATCGCCAGCGCCGATGAGCCCGTGCTGAAATTTTTTCCCGACTACCAGGCCGTGAAGCAGGCCGGGTGGGACGCCATCACGCTACGCCATCTGCTCACGATGTCCTCGGGGATGAAGTGGGACGAGGCGCGGGCCTGGACCGATCCGAAGAATGACGAGCCGCATCTCGGCTTCGAGCCGGATCCGATCGGCTATGTGCTGTCACGACCTGTCGCCGAGCCGCCGGATACGCTGTGGGCTTACAATGGCGGCGGGACAGATCTGCTCGGCAACATCCTTGAGCGCGTCTCAGGAAAAACGCTGGAGGCGTTCGCACGCGAAGTGCTGTTCCAGCCGCTTGGCGTCACTGATTTCGAGTGGAAGGCCTATCCGAAGAACGGCAAGGTCGCAGCGGCCGCCGGCCTGCGCCTACGGCCGCGCGATGCGGCGAAGGTCGGCCAGCTCGTGCTCAATCACGGGCAATGGAACGGCCAGCAGATCGTTTCGGCAGAGTGGATCGCACAATCGATCGCGCCGCGCTTCCAGGCCATCGGCTATTTTGGCAGTACGCTGTTCTACGGCTATCAATGGTGGATGGGTCGCTCGCTCGCAGACGGCAAGGAAATCAACTGGGTCGGCGCCTTCGGCTGGGGAGGCCAACGCATCTTCATCGTGCCTGAGCTTGATCTCGTCATGATGACCACTGCTGCGCAGTACGGTCAGCCGAAGGAAGGTGTGGCCGCGATCGACATCCTTTCCAATATCGTCATTCCATCCGTGCGCGACGCGCATTGATACAGGAGAAGCTAGCATGAGCCTCAAATTTTCGGTCGGCGATCTCACCATCCATCGCGTCATCGAGCAGGAAGCCCCCTTCTTCCCGGCGCTGGAGTTCTTGCCCGCGCTGACACCGGAGGTGCTGGCAGAGAACCGCGCCTGGATGAAGCAGGCGAAAGCGCTCGACGACAACGATGTGCTGATGCTTTGCTTCCAGTCCTATGTGGTGAAGACGCCGCATCACACCATCCTGATCGATAGCTGCATCGGCAACGACAAGCCTCGGCCCAATCGCCAGAACTGGCATATGAAGACCGACGACACCTACCTGCGCGCGCTCGGTGCCGCCGGTGTCTCGGTCGATGACGTTGACTTCGTGATGTGCACGCATCTGCATGTCGACCACGTCGGCTGGAATACGCGGCTTGAGAACGGCCGCTGGGTGCCGACCTTCCCCAAGGCCCGCTATCTGTTCGCCCAGCAGGAGTTCGACTACTGGTCCGAGCAGAACGCGAAGGCAGAGGTGCCGCCTTTCGTCGACAGCGTGCTGCCGGTGGTCGAAGCCAAACGCCATGAGCTGGTCGGCAACGACCATCAGATCGGCGATCACGTTCGTATCCTGCCGACACCGGGTCACACGCCCGGCCACGTCGCCTTCACCTTCGGCCGCGGCAAGGACGACGCCGTGTTCTCCGGCGATCTCATGCACTCGCCGCTGCAGACGCTCTATCCGGAGCTGTCAATCAAGTTCGACGTCGACCCGGCGCAGGCGGCAAAGACGCGCCGCAGCTTCCTGGAGCGCTACTGCGACACCGATACGCTGTGCTGTACGGCGCATTTCCCCTCGCCATCCAGTGGCAAGATCCGACGCAAGGGCAACGCCTTCGTCTGCGCGGCGGTGTGAGCGCTTACCCTCCCCTGGAGGGGGAGGGTCGCTATGCATGGAGCGAAGCGGAATGCGTAGCGGGGTGGGGTGACGGTCCCTCCACGTCGAACGCTGCCCGGGTTGAGAGATCACCCCACCCCGCTCGCGCTTCGCGCGATCGACCCTCCCCCTCCAGGGGAGGGTCAGAGAGGTCAATCAAACAAGCTCGGCGTGTGGTTGACCAACGCGCCTTCGATCTCGAGCATTTTCAGCTTCGTCACCACGCCGCCATTGGCGGAGAAGCCGCCGGGCTTGTTGCCGGCGGCCAGCACGCGGTGGCAGGGCACGACGATCGGACACGGGTTGCGGCCTAGCGCCTGGCCGACATCGCGCGACAGCTCCACGCCGCCCAGGCGTTTCGCGATATCACCGTAGGTCATGGTCTTGCCGGGCGGGATGGTGCGGGCGATCTCGTAGACACCTCGATTGAAGTCGGGAACGCCATCGAGATCGAGCGAAATGTCGGTGAGGTCATCCGGCTCGCCATCGAGCAGCTTGACGATGCGGTCGATCGCCTGCTGCACCTCGGCCGTCGGTTCAGCCTCGCTGGCCTCAGCATGGCGCTGGTGGATGCGGGTGCGGATCTTGTCCTCGTCGCCCATCGGCAGTTGCACACCGTTGATGCCGCGCGGGCCCCAGGCGATGGCACACAGGCCGATTTTGGTCTCGAACAGGACGAAATGCTGGTCGGTCATGACTAGGTTCCTGGGCTATTCGCAGGCCCCCACTTGTGATCTTCCTGCGCAATCTAGGCTTGGAAATAGTTGCGATCCACCCGGTTTCCGGGAATCTTGCACAGGAGTTCCCGTCCCCTTCGAGAGCATCCATGCAGAGCCTTCACGTCAACGGATATGACATGCCCTATCTCGACGTGGGCGAAGCCACGGCGGGACCGCCGCTGGTCTGCGTGCACGGCTCGCTCAACGATTTCCGGGTCTGGGGCTCCGTGATCGGACCGCTGTCGCAGCGCCACCGGCTGATCTGTGTCAGCCTGCGGCACTTCTTTCCCGCGCAATGGGACGGTGTCGGCGACACCTATTCCATTGCGCAGCACGTCGATGACGTCATCGCCTTCATCGAGAAGCTCGATAGCGGTCCGGTCGACCTGATGGGCCATTCGCGCGGCGGGCACATCTGCTTTCGCGTGGCGCAGGCACGGCCGGATCTGCTGCGCCGGCTGATCCTCGCCGAGCCCGGCGGCGAGCTCGATGCTAGCCTTGATCCCGACTACAAGGACGGCCCCTCGCCGCTGCTGGCGCGTTTCACCGCCTCTGCGGAGAAGATCGCCGCCGGCGACGTCGACGGCGGTCTCGCCGTGTTCGTGGATACGCTGGAGGGAGCAGGCACCTGGCCGCGGCTGCCGGCGGCGGTGAAGCAGAATCTGCGCGACAATGCCTATACGCTGATCGGCCAGGTCAGGGACAATCGCCCACCATTTTCGAAGGCCGATGCGGAATCAATTCTGATGCCGACGCTGTTCATCCTCGGTGCCCGGACCAAGGGCCTGCTGCCAAAAGTGCTGCACGCACTCGCTGCGCATGTCCCCTACTCCAGGACGGCGATCATCGAGAACACGACCCATCCGATGTTCGAGCAGGCGCCTCAAAAATACTCCGATATCGTCCTGGATTTTCTGGCGGGCTGATCATGCAGACTGTTCACGTCAACGGATACGACATGGCCTATCTCGAAGTCGGAGAAGGCCCGCCGCTGGTCTGCGTGCACGGCACGCTCGGCGATTTCCGGACCTGGTATTCGGTGCTCGGCCCGCTCTCGAAAAAGCATCGCGTGATCGCAGTCAGCCTGCGGCATTTCTTTCCCGAGCGCTGGAACGGCGCCGGCGAGGACTACAAGATGGCCCGGCATGTCGCCGATGTCATCGGCTTCATCGAGAGCATAGGGCGCACCCCGGTCGACCTGATGGGACATTCGCGCGGCGGGCACATCGCGTTTCGCGTGGCGCAGGCGCGGCCCGACCTGTTGCGCAAGCTCGTACTCGCCGAGCCCGGCGGCGATCTCGACGCAAGCCTGCCGGTCCCGGCAGGCACGCCTGCGCATCCGCCGCTCGCCGCGCGCACGGCGCGCTCGGTCGAGATGATCCATGCCGGCGACATCGAAGGCGCGCTACAGAATTTCTATGAGGGCATCGAGGGCGACGGCACCTGGCGGCGGGTGCCGGCGATCGCAAAGCAGCAATTGCGCGACAACGTCGTCACCTTCCTCGGCCAGATCAACGAGCAGCGCAAACCCTACACGCTGGCCGATGCGCAGGCGATCAAGACGCCGACGCTGCTGATCGGCGGCGGCGCGACGACAGGGAGCCTGTCGCTGATCTGGCGCGTGCTGGCCGAGCACATCGCCGGCGCGAAGACGGCGGTGATTGCGAATGCCGGCCACTGGATGTTCGAGCAGGCTCCGCAGGAATATGGCGCGGTGGTGAGCGAGTTTTTGGCGGGGTAGGTGCTTTCCCCGCTCCCCTTGCCAAGGGGAGAAGGAAGAGCGGTTCCTGCCTCACGCGACCTTCCACACGCCGACCGGCATCTTGATCGTCGCGTTCAGACGGTTCCAGACATTGATCGTCGCGATCGAGAGGATCAGGGTCGCAAGCTCGCGCTCGTCGAAATGCTTGGCGGCCTCGTTCCAGATCGCGTCTGGAACGGGATCTGCGCGATCCGCAAGACGCGTGACCGCCTCAGTGAGCGCGAGTGCGGCGCGTTCTGCATCCGTGAAATAGGGCGTGTCGCGCCAGGCAGAGACAGCGAACAGCCGCTCATCGGTTTCGCCGGCCTTGCGGGCGAGCTTGGGATGCATGTCGACACAAACGCTGCAGCCATTGATCTGGCTGGCGCGCAGGTGCACGAGTTCCAGGAGCTTTTCCGGCAGTCCCTGCTTGTTCACCTCGTTCAGCGCCTGCATCGCCTTCATGGCCTCAGGCAGGACCTTCACCGGATGATTCATACGTGCGTGCATCATGTCGTGTCTCCGTTTCAAAGCCGGGAGCGCCGGCGAGAGGAATTTCGACGGATCCGGTCACATCGGCCGGATTTGTCTCGTCATAGGCGTGACGGACCACGACCAGGGAATGTGACCGATGACTGAAAATTTCTTGGCCCGGCAATTCGAGGCCAATCGGGACCATTTGCGCAGCGTCGCTTATCGGATGCTGGGCTCGCGCGGCGAGGTCGATGACGCCGTGCAAGAGACCTGGTTGCGGCTCAGCCGCAGCGACACCTCGGATGTCGCGAATATGCGGGGCTGGCTGACCACCGTGGTTGCGCGCATCTGCCTCGACATGCTCCGCACACACAAATCGCGCCGCGAGGATCCGATGGGCCCGGATGTGCCGGAGCCGATCGACAATGCGCGTGAGCGCGAGGCCGAGATGGCCGATTCCGTCGGCGCCGCGCTCCTCGTGGTGCTGGAGACGCTGCAACCGTCAGAGCGGCTCGCTTTCGTGCTGCATGACATGTTCGCCGTTCCCTTCGAGGAGATCGCGCCGATCGTCGGGCGTTCGGTCGAGGCGTCGCGACAGCTTGCAAGCCGCGCACGCCGCCGCGTGCAGGGCGCGCCGGTGCCGGATGCGGATTTTTCCCGGCAGCGGAAAATCGTCGACGCTTTCCTCGCCGCCTCCCGTGAAGGCAATTTCGAAGGCCTGCTCGCCGTGCTCGATCCCGACGTCGTCGTGCGCGCCGATCAGGCCGCCGTGCGGCTCGGTTCGCTGCCCGAGATCCGCGGCGCCCCTGCCGTGGCCGAGACGTTCAAGGGACGCGCCCAGGCTGCACGGACCGCACTCGTCGACGGCAAAATGGGTGTTGCCGTCATCCTCGGCGGGCATCTGCGGATCGCGCTGCGCGTCGCTTTCGAGGGCGACAGGATCGCCGGGATCGAGGCGATCGCCAATCCTGAAGCGATCGACGCGTTGGACGTGGAGGTGCTGGAGCAGTAACGCGCCACGCATCTTGGAGTCGGCGCGGCAGCGATGCTAAGCTGACGAGCAACCGCGCGCGGTGCCGGCGCTCGAGACGCGAAAGGACAGCTTGATGAAATTCCGCCTCGTTCCCCTCCTCGCCCTGTCCCTGCTCGGGTTTGTGAGCGCCAACGCCACGGCTCGTGCAGCCGCCGACGAGAAGCTGAAGGCCGCGGCCGAGCAGGAGAAGGCGCCGCTGATCGAGACGCTGCACGACATGGTGATGATCGAGAGCGGCAGCAGCGACGTCGAGGGCCTCGCCAAAATGGCCGACTTCACGGAGGCGCGCCTGAAAGCGCTGGGCGCCGCGACGCGACGGCAGAAGACGACCGCGGGCGCCGGCGCCGATATCGTCGTCGGCACCTTCGAGGGCACGGGCACGCGCAAGCTGATGCTGATCGGGCATATGGATACGGTCTATCAGCGCGGCATTCTCGCGAGCGAGCCGTACCATGTCGATGGCACCAAGATCTTCGGACCGGGCATTGCCGACGACAAGGGCGGCCTCGCCGTGATCCTGCACGCGCTCAAGATCCTGAAAGACACAGGCTGGCACGACTACGCCACGCTCACGGTCTCGCTCAATCCGGACGAGGAGGTCGGCTCGATCGGCTCGGGTGAGTTCATTTCGCAACTCGCCGATCAGCATGACGTGGTGCTGTCCTGTGAGCCGACGGCCGCCTCGCCGCCGGCGCGGAACGATTCTCTGCTGCTGGGTGCGAGCGGCACCGCGACTGGAACGATGAGAGTGAAGGGACGCGCCGCGCATGCCGGCGCGGCGCCGGAACGCGGCCGCAACGCGCTGATCGAGCTTTCGCACCAGCTGCTGCAAACCCAGGATGTCGCAAAATCCATCCCGGGCACGCAGCTCAACTGGACGACGTCGAAGGCCGGCACCGTGCGTAACCAGATTCCGGAAGATGCCGAGGCCGGCGCCGATATCCGCCTCACCGTTTCCGACGGCGTTGCCAAGCTCCAGGCCGCGCTCGACGAGAAGGTCAAGAACAAGCTCGTGCCCGACACCGAGACGACGGTGACGATCGTGCCCGGACGTCCGCCCTTCGTCGCCGGCGAGCGCGGCCGCGCACTCGCACAGGAGGGACAGGCGATCTATGCCGAGATCGGTCGCAAGCTCGACATCGCCGAAATGACGGGAGGCGCGACCGATGCCGGTTATGCCAACCGCAGCGGCAAGGCCGTCGTGGTCGAAAGCTTTGGCCTTGCCGGCTTCGGCTATCACGCCCGCGACGAGTACATCGACACCAATTCGATCGTACCGCGGCTTTATCTGATGACGCGGATGCTGATCGAGCAGGGCAAGAAGAAGTAGGACGCGCCGGCGTTCGCAATCGGGAAAGTCGTCGCCGGTTTGTCATGCCCGGGCTTGACCCGGGCATCCACGAAGAGCCGCGGTTGGGACCCGTGGATGGCCGGGGCAAGCGCGGCCAGGACGAAAATTCAAGCACATACAACCCCTTACTCCATCGCTTGACGCTTCCGCCCTCTCGCAGTAACTTCGCATACGGAATTCCGTATTCCGTAAGGAGCGCCGGCGTGATCCCGCTCGACCCACTGCCCAATCTAATCGACCAGGTCTATGCGCGCGTCCTGGAGGCGATCACGGATCGCACCTTGCAGCCTGGTCAACGCATCCGGCAGAACGAACTGGCGGACAAGCTCGGCGTGTCGCGCCAGCCGGTGTCGCATGCGCTGCATCTGTTGCATCGGCAAGGTCTCGTCGCCGAAAGCGGCCGGCGCGGATTCGAAGTCACTCAGCTCGATCCCACCCGCATTCGCCAGCTTTACGAGGTGCGCAGCGCCATCGATGCGCTGGCGGCGCGGCTCGCTGCCGAACGGATCGCGCGCGATGCCGCGGGACGCGAACGGCTCGCAGCCGCGCTGCGGGCCGGACACGCCATCACTCGCAAGACGTCGTTGAACGAGCTGATCGTGCTCGACGTCGAGTTTCATTGCGCGATCTATCACCTCGCCGGCAATCCCGTGATCGAGGAAACGATCGCGCCGCAATGGCCGCATATGCGCCGCTCGATGGCGACGGTGCTGTCCGAGCTCGACTATCGCGACAGTGCCTGGGCGGAGCACGCGACGATTGCCGGACACGTTCTCGCGGGCGAAGCAAAGGCAGCCGAGCGCGCGGCGCTAGCCCATGCGCAGACGGCAGGGCGACTGACCGAGGAGAGACTGCGGGCGACGGAAGAGGCGGCAGCATAACAACTACCGCCGTCATTCCGGGGCACGCGAAGCGTGAACCCGGAATCCATCGGGCCACGGAGACTGCGGATAAATGGATTCCGGGCTCGCGGCTTCGTCGCGCCCCGGAATGACAAAACCAAACAACCAAAGGAGGATGCGACCCATGAAATTGAGCCAGGAACAACTGGAGTTCTTCCATCGCGAGGGTTGGCTTTTCCTCCCCGAGCTGTTTGCCCAAGAGGAGGTCGATTTCCTCGCGCACGAGGCTGTCGGCATCTACGACACGGACCGGCCCGAGGTCTGGCGCGAGAAGAGCGGCGCGCCGCGCACGGCCTTTGCCGCGCATCTCTACAACGAGGCTTTCGGCGTGCTCGGCGCGCATCCGCGCATGATCGAGCCGGTCGAGCAGGTGTTTGGCGAGCCGGTCTACATGCACCAGTTCAAGATCAACGCCAAATCGGCCTTCACCGGCGACGTCTGGCAGTGGCACCAGGACTATGGCACCTGGAAGCGCGACGACGGCATGCCCGAGCCGCGCGCGATGAACATCGCGATCTTCCTCGACGAAGTGATGCCGATCAACGGCCCCCTGATGCTGGTGCCGCGCAGCCAGAATGCCGGTGACTTGGAGGCCTCGCACGATCTTGCAACGACTTCCTATCCGCTGTGGACACTGGACGAGGAAACGGTGACGCGCCTCGTCGAGCAGGGCGGCATCGTCGCGCCGACCGGCAAGAAAGGTGGCATGCTGATGTTCCACGGCAATCTCGTGCACGGCTCCGCCGGCAACATCACGCCCTACCCGCGCAAGATCGTGTACCTGACGCTGAACGCGGTCTCGAACTACATCCGAAGCCCGACGCGGCCGGAGTACATTGCGCATCGCGACTTTGCGCCGATCAGGACAGCCGACGATGACGCGCTGCTACGACTGGCACGCGCGCCACGACAGGCGGCGGAGTAGTTAGGTCTCGCAGCGCGGCGCGCAAGTGGTGCGCTGCTGAGCCGGGGCCCATGCCATTCGCACTTCACTTTCTGGATCCCGGCTCTGCGGAGCAGCGTTGCACGCTGCACCGCGTCCGGGACACGATACTTGATCGGATAGCAACATGAACCTCTTCTCCCTCCTCCAGGCCCGCGCCGCCGCCGGAAAGCCGGTGCGCGTGGCGCTGATCGGCGCCGGCAAGTTCGGCTCGATGTTCCTGTCACAGGTGCCGCACGTGCCGGGACTCGAGGTGCCCGTCATCGTGGATCTCGACCGGGACCGCGCGCGCGAGGCCTGCCGGACGGTGGGCTGGGATGCGGAGCGCATCGCAGCAACCGGCTTCACCGATGACGGCGCGCGCGCCATCAATGGCCCCATCGACGTCGTGGTCGAGGCGACCGGCAATCCCGCGGTCGGAATCCACCACGCACGCACGGCGATTGCGGCAGGCAAACATATCGTGATGGTCAATGTCGAAGCCGACGTGCTCGCGGGCCCGCTGCTCGCGCAGGAGGCCCGCAAGGCCGGAATCGTCTACTCGCTCGCCTATGGCGACCAGCCAGCATTGACGGCCGAGATGGTCGACTGGGCGCGCGCCACCGGCTTTCGCGTGGTCGCGGCCGGCAAGGGCACCAAATACCTGCCGGCCTATCACGACGTGACGCCGGATGGCGTCTGGCAGCATTACGGCCTCACCGCGGGCGAAGCGCAGTCCGCGGGGATGAATCCGCAGATGTTCAATTCCTTTCTCGACGGCACCAAGTCGGCGATCGAGATGGCGGCGATCGCCAATGCCTGCATGCTCGACGTTCCCACGGACGGTTTGTTGTTTCCACCGTGCGGCGTCGACGATCTGCCGCACATCATGCGGCCGCGCGAGCGCGGTGGCATGCTGGAGAAATCCGGCGTGGTGGAGGTGGTGTCCTCGCTCGAGCGTGACGGCCGGCCGGTGTTTCGCGACCTGCGCTGGGGCGTCTATGTCGTGCTGGAGGCGCCGAACGACTATGCCGCCGATTGCTTCAGGCAGTACGGGCTGAAGACCGACGCGAGCGGCCGGTATGCCGCGATGTACAAGCCCTATCATCTGATCGGGCTGGAGCTGAACATCTCGGTCCTGTCAGCCGCGCTGCGGAACGAGCCAACCGGCCAGGCGAGGAGTTTTCGCGGCGATGTCGCAGCAGTCGCCAAGCGCAATCTTCGCGCCGGCGAGACGCTTGATGGGGAAGGCGGCTACACGGTGTGGGGCAAGCTGATGCCAGCCGCCGCCAGCCTGAAGATCGGCGCGCTGCCGATCGGCCTCGCCCACAGGGTCAAGCTGAGGCATGACATCGCGCATGGCGCCGTGGTGCGCTGGAGCGACGTCGAGTTCGATGCCGACAACGAGACGGTGAAGACCCGCCAGGCCATGGAGGCCGCGTTCGCGGCGCCGCATTAATCAACCACACGTGCTACACTCGTCATCGCCCGGCTTGACCGGGCGATCCCGTATTCCAGAGGCCTGCGTTGGTGAGTTCGCTCCCGCCACACCCGCCGCAGAGTACTGGATGCCCCGCCAGCGCGGGGCATGACAGCGGTTAAGTGTGGAACGGCGGAGAGCGTGGAGCTCAGTTCTGGTCGTCGCCGAGCGCTGCGATCAGCTTGTCGTAGTACTTGCCGACGAGATCGATGTTCGCCTTGTTCTCGATCGCCGGCGCCGGTGTCTTCAGCGCCTCGTTGAGCTCGTCGAGCGCTTCCTTCTTGTCCTTGGCCGACATCTTCTTGTCGGCCTGAAGCTGGGCGATCTGAGTCTTGATGACGGCTTCGGTGCCGACATACTTCTTGCTCGCGGGATCGAAGCCGCCAAGCACCAGGCTGACATTGTCGACGACGTTGTTGTAGTCGTCATAGCTTGCAAAGCCGTACTTCTTGGCGACGGCCTCGAGCTGGGCCATCACCTTCTGGTCAGGCGCAGTATTCTCCGGCAGCTTCTCGGTGATCGCATCCATGTCCTTCTGCGCGGCGAGCACGCCATCGATCTGC
>NZ_JBBIAR010000004.1:42500-171651 GCF_054185165.1 Bradyrhizobium sp. UFLA05-109
ACCGTGGCCGGCTGCCTCCATTGCTGGTTAGCGCACCGTCTTCAGGTAAAGCCAACTCCCATGGTGTGACGGGCGGTGTGTACAAGGCCCGGGAACGTATTCACCGTGGCGTGCTGATCCACGATTACTAGCGATTCCAACTTCATGGGCTCGAGTTGCAGAGCCCAATCCGAACTGAGACGGCTTTTTGAGATTTGCTAGGACTTGCGTCTTCGCTTCCCATTGTCACCGCCATTGTAGCACGTGTGTAGCCCAGCCCGTAAGGGCCATGAGGACTTGACGTCATCCCCACCTTCCTCGCGGCTTATCACCGGCAGTCTCCTTAGAGTGCTCAACTAAATGGTAGCAACTAAGGACGGGGGTTGCGCTCGTTGCGGGACTTAACCCAACATCTCACGACACGAGCTGACGACAGCCATGCAGCACCTGTGTTCCAGGCTCCGAAGAGAAGGTCACGTCTCTGCGACCGGTCCTGGACATGTCAAGGGCTGGTAAGGTTCTGCGCGTTGCGTCGAATTAAACCACATGCTCCACCGCTTGTGCGGGCCCCCGTCAATTCCTTTGAGTTTTAATCTTGCGACCGTACTCCCCAGGCGGAATGCTTAAAGCGTTAGCTGCGCCACTAGTGAGTAAACCCACTAACGGCTGGCATTCATCGTTTACGGCGTGGACTACCAGGGTATCTAATCCTGTTTGCTCCCCACGCTTTCGTGCCTCAGCGTCAGTACCGGGCCAGTGAGCCGCCTTCGCCACTGGTGTTCTTGCGAATATCTACGAATTTCACCTCTACACTCGCAGTTCCACTCACCTCTCCCGGACTCAAGATCTTCAGTATCAAAGGCAGTTCTGGAGTTGAGCTCCAGGATTTCACCCCTGACTTAAAGACCCGCCTACGCACCCTTTACGCCCAGTGATTCCGAGCAACGCTAGCCCCCTTCGTATTACCGCGGCTGCTGGCACGAAGTTAGCCGGGGCTTATTCTTGCGGTACCGTCATTATCTTCCCGCACAAAAGAGCTTTACAACCCTAGGGCCTTCATCACTCACGCGGCATGGCTGGATCAGGGTTGCCCCCATTGTCCAATATTCCCCACTGCTGCCTCCCGTAGGAGTTTGGGCCGTGTCTCAGTCCCAATGTGGCTGATCATCCTCTCAGACCAGCTACTGATCGTCGCCTTGGTGAGCCGTTACCTCACCAACTAGCTAATCAGACGCGGGCCGATCTTTCGGCGATAAATCTTTCCCCGTAAGGGCTTATCCGGTATTAGCACAAGTTTCCCTGTGTTGTTCCGAACCAAAAGGTACGTTCCCACGCGTTACTCACCCGTCTGCCGCTGATGTATTGCTACACCCGCTCGACTTGCATGTGTTAAGCCTGCCGCCAGCGTTCGCTCTGAGCCAGGATCAAACTCTCAAGTTGGACTTGAACTTTGAACCGGCTGATCACAACGTTTGACGAGGTCCCACCAAATCGCATAGCGATTCACATCGCTAGCGAACTGACCTCCGAAGAGGCCATGGTGTTACCTTTGAAACGTGTACCGCCGAAGTCTTTCGTCCGGTCTCGATCAGAAAAGCCGAAGCTTTTCAGAAGCGAGACCCGCAAGGACTCCGCCGTCCACGTTTCTCTTTCTTCATCTTCACTTGTCAAACAGCCCGGGACCGGAGAGGCCCCAACCTTCCTGGGAGGAAGGGTTCCGACACCCTTACCGACGATGAATGAACTCCAACCGACTAGCATCGGCTGTTGTGCACTCAACAAGGTGAGGAGCATCAGTGGCGCGTTCGCTCGCCTCGGTCAGTGACCCGGCGGCGCCGCGCTCAGTGGTCGTGCTTATAGGCCCCTCCCCTCGGCGCTGTCAACGGGTATTGTCAACAAATCGTCGCACGGCCGAAGTTTGTGTGCAGTGCGGAAAAAAGCCGGTGTTTTCCGAGGCTTACGCGACAGGCACTTCGGCCTTCGACGACGCATTCGAAGAAAAACGCAAAAAAGTTTGGTCCGCGAGAGAAAAATTTGGGTTCCGACCGGGGCTCAGAGGAGCCCTCTTGGCGGCAGCTCGCCCCGAGGTCCAATTGGGAAACTTTTTCAGAGTTAGGCGCCGTACTAGAGCCACAATCCCGCGGCGTTCTGGTATGACACAAGCTTGAATCGTTGGACGCCAGTGGGGGCTGCCGGCGATTTTCACTGGTCAAGGGGTGGCGAGCGATCTGTAAAGATGCAGCTGCCTTCCCGGGACATTCGAGAGACATCGAGAGACTTTCATCCGCTTCGCTGTTCGTGAACTTGGCCGGCCCGTTCGAGGGCTTTCTGGCTGACGAACGTCTTCAAGCGGCGCGCCTTGTTCCGAAGATCCCCCTTAAGAGGGCGAGTACGGCAAGGCGCGAGAACAGGCTTCGCGCATGTCGGTGATATTGGGGGACTTGGGTTGAACCATAGGGCGCCACGCGGGGGTTATGGGCGTGAGACCGGGATCATCGATCTCGGCCACGAACCGCCGCTTTCCGTCGATGGTTCCGAAGCTGCCGTCATCGATCGCCGTCGCGTCTCCGTACAATGGTTCAGCGGCACGATTCTGACCGGACTCTGCGGCGCGGCCTTGATCGGCGGCGCCGTTTTCGCATCGCTCGACGGCGAGATGACGTTTGCCAAGGTGCCGGAGCGCGTCGAAGGCGTGCTGCGCGGCGCGTTCGGCGCCAATGATCGCGCCGCGACCGTGCACAAGAGCGACCGCCTGCCGCCACCGAGTGAATCCACCGCCTCGCGCAACGTGGTGCGCGTTTCCACTGTTGCCCGCGTCGGCAACCGCGACGTGATGCGGGTGCGGCCCTTCGTCCGCATCGCCGGCAACCTCTCGATGACGGCGAGCGATCTGTCGGCCAAGATCCCGCCGTTCAATGCCCAGCGCCTACTGACCGACGTCGGCTCCGACCCGAAGACCGCGTCCGACGATCCCAACAATCCCGAGGCGGTCGAGCCCGACGCCGAAGTTTCCTTCGTCACGAAGGATCTCTCGCCGGTGCTGCCGAAGGCGAAGATCGCGGCGGTCGTGGCGCTCGACGATATCCTGATGCGGGTGCGCGATGCCGCCAACTGGCGCGGCAATGGCGGCGGCGTTCGTTATGCCGCGCTCGCCAACGCCACCGCCGACGTCTCGGGCGCGACCGGCCCCTCCGACATGAAGATGGCCTACGCCACCGAGGCGCCCTCGGCGGACCCCTATGCCGGCTTCGAGACGCGTGTGGTGCCGGAAAACGTCACGCTGCTGCCGAAGACCAAGGAACAGATCACTGGCGGCAATCCCACTGGCGAGCGCGTGCACCCCGTCAAGAAGGGCGACTCGGTCGCCTCCGTGCTGCGCGATCTCGGCGCGACGGCCGAGGAGATCAAGGCGATCACGACAACGCTCGGCCCGCGCGGCCGCGACGGCGGCGTGAAGGAAGGCGAGAAGCTTCGCATCCTGATGGCGCCCGCAAGCCCCGGCGCAAGGCTTCAGCCCTACCGCGTGGTCGTCGCCAACGACACCACCGTCGAAGCCATCGCCGCGCTGTCGGATCTCGGCAAATACGTCGCGGTCGACGTCTCCAGCATGAACACGGTCGCCGACGCGACCGCGAACACGAACAGTGACGACGATGACGACGACGACGGCACCGGCGTCCGGCTCTACCAGAGCATCTACGAGACCGCGATGCGCAACAAAGTGCCGATGCCGGTCATCGACGACATGATCAAGATCTACTCCTACGACGTCGATTTCCAGCGCAAGGTGCAGCCGGGCGATTCCTTCGACGTCTTCTACGCCGGCGACGACGAGGGTACGGCGGCGGCCGACAAGAGCGAGGTGCTGTTCGCTTCCCTCACGGTCGGCGGCGAGACCAAGAAATACTACCGCTTCCAGAGCCCCGACGACGGCGTCGTCGACTACTATGACGAGACCGGCAAGAGCGCGAAGAAGTTCCTGGTCAGGAAGCCCGTCAACAGCGCCATCATGCGCTCCGGCTTCGGCGGCCGGCGCCACCCGATCCTCGGCTACGTGAAGATGCACACCGGCGTCGACTGGGCCACCGCCTACGGCACGCCGATCTTCGCCGCCGGCAACGGCGTGATCGAAAAGGCCCAGCTCGAAGGCGGCTACGGCAAGTACGTTCGCATCAAGCACAACAACGGCTACGAGACCGCCTACGGCCACATGTCGGCGTTCGCGAAGGGCATGGAGCCCGGCAAGCAGGTGCGGCAGGGCCAGGTGATCGGCTTCGTCGGTTCGACCGGCCAGTCGACCGGACCCCACGTTCACTACGAAATCCTGGTCAACGGCCGCTTCGTCGATCCGATGCGCGTCAAGCTGCCGCGTGGTCGCTCGCTCGAAGGGCCGATCATGGCCGGCTTCGAGAAGGAACGCGACCGCATCGAGACGATGATGAGCAACCGCTCAAGCGGCATCGCCCGCATCTCGGATGCGACCGGCGGCCCGCTCCAGGTCACGAACCGCTAGAACCCTCCTCCTGTTCGTCGGTGGTCTGGAGCTCGCATTCGCGTGTGCGCGGCCACTTCGACAAAGGTCTCATGGTCGCCGCGGGAACCGCGAGGAACCGCGTGGTGCGCGGGCCAGTTGTTCTGTCATCAGGGGCAGGACTCCGATGGAGAAATGCCATGGACAATTGGACGAACGCAAAACTATGCGACGTCGCGAACCTGATCCTCGGCGCGTTCCTGTTCGTCTCACCCTGGATTTTCGGTTTCGACGCCGGACACGCCTCTCAGAACGCCCATATCGCAGGCATCGTGATCGCAGTGCTGGCGATCGCGGCGCTGGCTGCTTTTGCGGTGTGGGAGGAATGGCTGAACCTGATCGTCGGCCTGTGGACGCTGATTTCGCCTTGGGTGCTCAGCTTCCATGCCAACAGGACGGAAATGACGGTTCACGTCGTGGTCGGTATTCTGGTTGCCGTGCTTGCGGCGATCGAACTCTGGATCATGTCGCAGACCCCGCCGCGGCTGACGGCAAGCCGCTAGCAAGCGGTCGGTTGGTGCTTCACCGCGGGAGATCGCATCGCGCCGATCTTCCGCGGCAGCCCTACGACAGCGCCGAGGCGCGCACGATCACGAACACTATCCCGATCGCCGTCAGGCCGAACGAGACGGCCATCAGCGGCAAGAGGACGTCGATCGCAGCGTGCGTGCCGTGAAGCTTCGCGCCCCAGACCACGAAATCGCCCGCCTCCCAATCGTGCAGGGATGTGCGACCGAGCGGCGGCTCGTTCGACATCCGATGCTTGCGCCAGAGGCGGGAGAGGATCCAGGGCAGGCCGACCGCGACAACGAACAGCAGCGTCACGAAGCCAAGTGAAAGGCTGACGTCGCTGCTGCGGTCGAACAGCACCCAGGCCATCAGCGCGAACCAGGCGATGAGGGCGACTGCGGCGCCGTAGATCTTGGGGTGAAGCTGGTCGAAGACGGGTCGATTGTGGGAGACGAGATCCCTGTTCATGGCGATACCTCGCGCTGGCTGGGGATTCGCCGTGACCCTCAAACAAGTTTCGCTACGGCAACCGACGGGGATCGCGAACTGGTTGACTTGAGGATGGCGTGACTTGCCGAGTGAGTTCCGGCGCTGGATCGCTCCGACCACCGGCGAATCCATTGGGGCAACCGCCGCCCACGGCGGCCGTTTCATTAATTATCCTCCAGCGTGCAGCCCTCTGCTGCCTCTCCCGGTGGCGCGGAACCAATCGACGGTCATGATAATTTATTCCTCTGGTGCGAATTCCAACCGATCGAGTCAGGAGGAGGACGATTCATGGGGCACCTCTCACGCGACGACGTCACCAAGGCCGTCAGCGGGGCTGACGACGTCACCATTGCAGAGATCATCGGAACAGGCGCGACCATCGACGAGCTCGCCGAAGCCCAGGCTTGGCTCGCCAACGACGAGCCCATGATCAACGACCTGCGGCCGCTGGCTCAGGGCCGCGTGCGCGAGCTGGTGGACATCCTGTCAGAGCTCGAACAGGACGATGACGAGCAAGGCCCGGCCAATCCGGGCTCCGTGTCCACAGCCAGCTAGCCGGCAGGATCTGACAAAACAAACTCGCCCCGGAGAGGACGACCTCTCAGGGGCGGTTTGTTGTTTGGAGCGACAGGGACGATCAGTTCAGCTTGCGCTTCGGCACCGGTGCCTCGAACTGGGCGATCTCGGCCGTCTGCTGCGCCTTGCCGTTGAAGGTCAGCACGTTGCCCTCGGTGGAGATCCCAACGGTGTCACCGTCCTTCACCTCGCCGGCCAGGATCATCTCGGCGAGCGGATCCTGGAGATAGCGCTGGATCACCCGCTTCAAGGGCCGCGCCCCATAAGCCGGATCCCAGCCCTTGGCAGCGAGCCAGTCGCGGCCTGCGCCATCCAGCGCCAGCGTGATCTTGCGATCGGCGAGCAGCTGCTGGAGCCGCGCGAACTGGATCTCGACGATCCGTCCCATCTCGCTCTTCTGCAAACGATGGAACAGGATGATCTCGTCGACGCGGTTGAGAAACTCTGGCCTGAAATGCCCTCGCACCGTTGCCATCACGTGCTCGCGCACGGCAGAGGTATCTTCACCCTCCGGTTGATTCACCAAAAACTCCGAACCGAGGTTCGAGGTCATGATGATCAGCGTGTTGCGGAAATCGACCGTACGGCCCTGGCCGTCGGTGAGGCGGCCGTCGTCGAGCACCTGCAACAGGACGTTGAAGACGTCAGGATGCGCTTTCTCGATCTCGTCGAACAGCACGACCTGGTAGGGCCGGCGCCGCACCGCTTCGGTCAGCGCGCCACCCTCGTCATAGCCGACATAACCCGGAGGCGCGCCGATCAGCCGCGAGACCGAGTGCTTCTCCATGTATTCGGACATGTCGAGGCGGACCATCGCGGTCTCGTCGTTGAACAGATACTCCGCGAGCGCCTTGGTCAGCTCGGTCTTGCCGACGCCGGTGGGGCCCAAGAACATGAACGAGCCGATCGGCCGGTTCGGATCCTGCAGGCCCGCGCGCGAGCGGCGCACTGCGGTAGCGACCGCATGCACGGCCTCAGCTTGGCCGACGACGCGCTTGCCGAGCGCCTCCTCCATCTTGAGGAGCTTTTCCTTCTCGCCCTCCAGCATCTTGTCGACGGGCACGCCGGTCCAGCGCGAGACCACCTGCGCGATGTGGTTGGCGGTGACCGCCTCCTCCATCATCTCACTGCTGCCTTCACGCGCCTCGATATCGGCGAGCTTCTTCTCCAGCTCCGGGATCCGGCCATAAGCCAGCTCGCCGGCCTTCTGGAATTCGCCGCGCCGCTGCGCATTGGCAAGCTCGACGCGCAGGGCGTCGAGCTCGGCCTTGAGCTTCTGGGCGTTGGAGAGCTTGTTCTTCTCAGCGCTCCAGCGCGACGTCAGCGCCGCCGATTTCTCCTCGAGATCGGCAAGCTCCTTCTCCAGCGCCTGGAGGCGGGTCTTGGAGCCGAGATCGCTTTCCTTCTTGAGGGCTTCCTGCTCGATCTTGAGCCGGATGATCTCGCGATCCAGCGAATCCAGCTCCTCGGGCTTGGAATCGACCTGCATCTTCAGCCGTGCGGCGGCCTCGTCCATGAGGTCGATCGCCTTGTCCGGCAGGAAGCGATCGGTGATGTAGCGGTTGGACAGCGTCGTCGCCGCCACCAGCGCGGAATCGGTGATCCGCACGCCGTGGTGCTGCTCGTACTTGTCCTTCAGCCCGCGCAGGATCGAGATGGTGTCCTCGACCGATGGCTCGCTGACGAAGATCGGCTGGAAGCGCCGGGCCAGCGCCGCGTCCTTCTCGACGTGCTTCTGATACTCATCGAGCGTGGTCGCGCCGATGCAGTGCAATTCGCCGCGGGCAAGCGCGGGCTTGAGCAGGTTCGACGCGTCCATCGCGCCGTCGGCCTTGCCGGCACCGATCAGCGTGTGCATCTCGTCGATGAACAGGATGAAGGTGCCTTCGGTCGCGGTGACCTCCTGGAGCACGGCCTTCAGCCGCTCCTCGAACTCGCCGCGGTATTTTGCGCCGGCGATCAGTGCGCCGAGGTCGAGCGAGAGCAGCTTCTTGTCCTTGAGGCTTTCCGGCACGTCGCCATTGACGATGCGCAGCGCCAGTCCCTCGACAATGGCGGTCTTGCCGACGCCGGGTTCGCCGATCAGCACGGGATTGTTCTTCGTACGGCGGGAGAGCACCTGGATGGTGCGGCGGATCTCCTCGTCGCGACCGATCACCGGATCGAGCTTACCGTCGCGCGCGGCCTGCGTGAGATCGCGGGCGTATTTCTTCAGCGCGTCGTAGGCGTTCTCGGCGGTTGCGCTATCGGCCGTGCGGCCCTTGCGCAGCGCCTCGATCGCCGCATTGAGGTTTTGCGGGGTGACGCCGCCCTTGCTGAGGATCGTGCCGGCTTCGCTGCTCTTTTCGAGCGCGAGCCCGAGCAGCAGGCGCTCGACCGTGACGAAACTGTCGCCGGCCTTCTCGCCGGCCTTTTCGGCAGCGTCAAAGGTGCGCGCGAGCTCGGGCGCCAGATAGATCTGCCCGGCGCCACCGCCGCTGACCTTCGGCACCTTGTTCAGGGCGTCCTCGGTCGCCTTCAAAATCGCGCGGGAATTGCCGCCGGCACGGTCGATCAGACCGGCAGCGAGGCCCTCATTGTCGTCAAGGAGGACTTTCAGGAGATGGAGTGTAGAAAACTGCTGGTGCCCCTCGCGCATTGCGAGCGACTGCGCGGACTGGACGAAGCCCCTGGAGCGTTCGGTGTATTTTTCAATGTTCATTTTGTCTTTCCCTCGGCCTGCCCCTGGAGCCCTCTAAGGCACTCCAAATGGCATCTTCATTGGGTTTCCGCTCGCCGCATTGACGTTCCTCAAGCAGCAAACGGTCGTTAGCAGCCGACGCTGGCGCCGGCCTGACGCAGATGTGGGAACCAAGTCACGGGAACGGAAGAGGCTTCTTCACAAATTCGTGCGCCAAATGGCCGGCTTTGCGCCGGCGGGTGGAATCCCTTAACTAGCGCCATGATGACCAGCCCGACTGCCGAGATCACCTGCCTTTACCGCTATCCGGTCAAAGGCCTCACGCCAGAGCCCCTGCCTCGCGTTGCGTTGCGGGTCGGGCAGACCCTCCCCGCCGACCGCCGCTATGCCATCGAGAACGGCCCGAGCGGGTTCGATCCGGAGGCGCCGCAATGGATGCCCAAGACCCAGTTCCTGATGCTGATGCGCAATGAGCGGCTAGCCGGCCTCAACAGCCGGTTCGAGGACGCGACCAATCTTCTGACCATCCGCAAGGACGGCGAGGTCGTCGCCAGCGGCGACCTGGAGACGGCAAGCGGGCGAGCTGCCATCGAGACCTACTTCACCGGCAATTTCCAGAGCGAGTTGCGCGGACCGCCAAAAGTCTTGTCGGGGCGCGATCACAGCTTTTCGGATGTCGCCAGCAAGGTCGTCTCCATCATCAATCTCGGCAGTGTGCGTGCAATCGAGGAGATGCTGGGCGGCCTTGCCGTCCATCCCCTGCGCTTCCGCGGCAACCTCTACGTTCAGGGCTGGCCGGCCTGGTCCGAGCTCGACCTCCTCGGCCGCACACTGGCGATCGGCAATGCGCGGCTCAAGGTGGTCAAGCGCATCAAGCGCTGCGCGGCGACCAATGTCGATCCCGAGACCGCGGAACGCGATCTCGAAATCCCGCCGACGCTGTCGCGCCATCTCGGCCACATGGATTGCGGCATCTACGCCGAGGTCATCGCGGACGGCGATATCGGCGTCGGCGACAAGATTGTGATGGAAGAGCCGAAGCTGGTGTGAACTGTCGTAGCTGGTGTGACTGTCGTAGGGTGGGCAAAGCGAAGCGCGCCCACCATTCTGCCGCTGTTGCGAAAAGTGGTGGGCACGGCCCTATCGCGCCTATGCCCACCCTACAACTACGCTTGTCGCAATGACGAACGAAGTTTTGCTTGTCTTACTTGAAAATCGGTCGACCGCTTCTGATCAGGTCCAGAAAACGGTGAGGCTCGATATAGTCCGTGCTGTCGAGATTGAGCCGGCGTAGCGACGTCGCGCGATCATGCAACGGTTCGATCGCCTCAGCACCGGCACTGGTATAGCCGATCGGCAGGCAGTAGCCGTCGCCATAGTGCATCTCGGCCTTGCCGCCGACCTCTGCCCAGATGTCCCGGCCGTAGAAGAAATAGGTCCGCAGATTTCCCCTCACCACCAACGCGGAGTCATCGTAGGCGTTCAGGATCAACGAGTCGGCTTCGAGATTGCCGTCGATGAACGTCCCCTTGGCAAAACCCGTCGAAAACACCGTGCTGGCGACATTGCCGAGCACGACGAACACCCCGCCTTCATCAAACGCACCTGCGCTCCCTAGATCGATGAGGCCGTCGACGGTCAGATCGCCCATCACCAACGTGTTGAAGGCCGGCACGTCGACGAAGTCGGATGCTGCGAGCGGCCCGCGAAGCACGGCACAATCGTCCCGCGCAGGTGGGTCGGACTCCAGATCGTAACGGGCGAGCTCCCGCCGAAATCTTTCCGATCCATTGTTCGCCAGAAGCTCGTCGAAGACGGCCCGCGTCACTCTCTCGAACGTCATCCTGCCGCACCCCCCATGATCCGCAGGGCAAATGGCGCTAACCGCCGAGCCCGCGCCTCCTTAAGGTCGCACGAGCCCGACGACAGGTTCGCAATGTGCGGGAACGATCGATCAGTTCGGCATCACGTACGCATAGATCCGCCCGCGCGAGATCGGTGCCTCGCGGACGCGATTGCCGTTGTTGCCGGAGATCATGATCGGATTGCCCTTGGCGTCGATGCCGGTGATGATGCCGACATGGCCGCCGCGGCGACCGCGCGACATGACCGCAATCGCGCCGACCTGCGGACCGGAGACACGCGTTCCGTAATGCGCGAACGAGTTCGCCATGTCGGAGCCGGTGCCCTGGTGGCCGGTGTGCTGGAGCACCATGTTCATGAAACGCGCACACCATAGGCTGCCGCGTCCGGTCGGATTGCCACCGAGATAGCGGCGCGCTTCCGAGACGAGGCCCGAGCCACTGCCAAAGCCGCCCGCCACGGCCGCGGCATTGGCGCTCTGATCATAGCTGGCCTGCGTATCCATGAAGCCGTTCGCCTGCAATTGCGCGGCGCCGCGCTCGAAGCGCGATGAGCCTGCGTGGCGATAGTGATGATGCCTGCCCGCATGGTGCGCGGCGTGATGCACGTGAGCGTGCCGCTCTGCGCTGTGACGATGAGACCGTGCCGATGCTGGAGAGATAGATGCGGCGAACGCCGCGGAGAAGAGAGCCAGCGCGATGACGTGACGCAGCCGGCCGAACGCAAACAACTCAAACATTCTTCATCCTTCGTTGACACCCCCAATCACCGTCGGCCGGTGCGGCGGCCGACATCCGCGGGTCGTATGAAAGTCGAGATGTGGCGAGAGCAAGGCACAATGCTGCATAGCAGAAATTCGCTTCAGGGAATTTATGCGATGATCCTGTGTCGATGCTGGTCTGATGCTGCCGCATTGCTGCCCACAGCATTAACTGCGATGCTTAACGCGACGGCTCAGAAAGAGGGAAACGGTTAATGCCCCACGCCACGACCAGGGACGATGTCCGCATCTATTTCGAGGAAGCGGGCCACGGCACACCAATCATCTTCCTGCACGAATTCGCGGCCGACTGCACCAATTGGGAGCCGCAGATGCGCTACTTCTCGCGCGGCCATCGCTGCATCAGCTATTCGGCGCGCGGCTATACGCCGTCGGACGTGCCCGCGTCGGCCGAGGTCTACACCTACAAGCACTTCTACACCGATGCACTCGCGGTGCTCGATCATCTTTCGATCGATCGCGCACATCTCGTCGGCCTCTCGATGGGCGCCTATTCCTCGCTCCAGATCGGCCTCAATGCGCCACAGCGCGCGCTATCGATGACGCTGGCCGGCGTCGGTTCAGGCTCGGAGCTCGACAATCTCGAAGCCTGGCGCCAGCAGTGCCGCGCCAACGCCGAGCAGTTCGAAACGCTCGGCTCCGTGGACGTTGCGAAAGCCACGCGCGAGGCGCCGAGCCGGATTCCCTTCCTGGTCAAGGACCCGCGCGGACACGCCGATTTCTATGCCGCACTCGCGCGGCACGATTCCAGGGGCTCGGCCAACACCATGCGCGGCTTCCAGGGCGGCCGCCCCTCGATCTACACGATGACAGATGCGATCAGAGCCGTCGCTACGCCCGCGCTGATTATCTGCGGCGACGAGGACGATCCCTGCATCGGGCCGAGCCTGTTCCTGAAGAAGCATCTGCCGGCGGCGGGACTTGCAATGTTCCCGAAGTCCGGCCACGTGCTCAATCTCGAAGAGCCCGCGCTGTTCAACGAAACGGTGGAGCGGTTCGTCGCGCTGGTGGAAGCCGGGCGTTGGCCAGTACGCGATCTGAGGTCGGTGGCTGCTAATTAGTTTGCTGTCGTTCCGGGGCGCTCGACGAGCGAACCCGGAATGACACCAGAGGTGTCACTTCCCGCCGCCGCGGCTCAGCAGAAATACGCCCTGCTCGCCGAACAGATTCCACACCCACCAGGGCAATCGCAGCCGCAGCGGACGGCCGTAGAGATCGAGCGCTTCGGCGCGCTCCATCTTCACGCCGATCTCGTCGCAGAGCTGGACGAAGTCCTTGATGGTGCAGAAATGGATGTTGGCGGTGTCGTACCAGGTCGCCGGCAGGTTCTCCGTGCGCGGCATGTGGCCGCCGATCAGGAGCTGCAAGCGCATCTTCCAGTAGCCGAAGTTCGGGAACGACACGATGGCGCGGTGGCCGATGCGCAGAAGATTTTCCAGCACCACCCTCGGCTGCCGCGTCGCCTGAAGCGTCTGCGACAGGATCACATAGTCGAAGGCGTCGTCGGGATAGTTGATGAGGTCGGTGTCGGCGTCGCCCTGCACCACCGCGAGCCCCTTGGCGACGCAGCGGTTGACACCCTCGCGCGACAGCTCGATGCCGCGGCCGTCGATGCCGCGGTTTTCCAGGAGTTGCAGCAGATCGCCGTCGCCACAGCCCACGTCGAGCACCTTCGAGCCGCGCTTGACCATCTCCGCAACCAGCAAATGATCGGCGCGAAACTGGCCGGATTGTTCGGTCGCAAGGCCACCGAGCGGCAGCACTTCCTGTACAGACATTTCAGCCGCCCTTGCCGTTGATGCCGCGCGCCTTGCCCGCGGATTGCAGGAAGGCGCGGGAGATATCGAAGAATTCGGGGACGTCGAGCAGGAAGGCGTCATGGCCGCGATCGGTTTCGATCTCGGCGAACGACACCCGCGCGCTCGACGCGTTGAGCGCGTGCACCAGCGCGCGCGATTCCGAGGTCGGGAACAGCCAGTCGCTGGTGAACGACACCACGCAGAAGCGCGTCTTGACGCCGGCAAACGCCTTCGCCAGCACGCCATCATGGTCGCCGGCGATGTCGAAATAGTCCATCGCGCGCGTCAGGTAGAGATAGCTGTTGGCATCGAACCGCTCGACGAAAGACGAGCCCTGGTAGCGCAGATAGCTCTCGACCTGGAAATCCGCATCGAACGAGAATGTCGGTAGCTCACGGTCCTGCATGCGCCGGCCGAATTTACGATGCAGCGCTGCGTCCGAAAGGTACGTGATGTGCGCAGCCATCCGTGCCACCGCGAGCCCGCGATGCGGATGGATGCCGTGATCGGTATAGCGCCCGTTGTGCCAGTCGGGATCGGCCATGACGGCCTGGCGGCCGAGCTCGTGGAAGGCGATGTTCTGCGCGGAGTGCCGCGTCGAGCAGGCGATCGCGAGCGCGGAGAACACGCGCTCAGGATAGGCCGCGGTCCATTGCAGCACCTGCATGCCGCCCATCGAGCCTCCGACCACCGCAAACAGCGTGTCGATGCCGAGGCGATCGATCAGCATCGCCTGCGCGCGCACCATGTCGGGGATGGTGATGATGGGAAAATCCAGGCCCCACACCTTGCCCGTCGCTGGATTGAGCGAGGCAGGTCCGGTCGAGCCCATGCAGCCGCCGATGACGTTGGCGCAGATGATGAAGTACTGGCCGGGGTCGAGCGGCCGGCCGGGCCCGACCAGGGTCTCCCACCATCCGGGCTTGCCGGTGACGGGGTGGACATTCGCGACATGCTGGTCGCCGGTCAGCGCATGGCAGATCAGCACGGCGTTGGAACGCTCGGCATTGAGCTCGCCATAAGTCTGATAGGCGATCTGGAACGGGCTGAGGTCGATGCCGCAATCGAGGGGCAACGGTTGCTCGGCGCCGAAATACGCAACCTGCGAACTCGGATGATCCGCCTCATGCGAGCGCTCTTCGGCGATCGCGGGGCTCGGTACTGACGTGACGCCAACCATCTGACCATCGACCTCGTTGGCGGCGGCCCTCAAGCCACCGCTGACATCAGGCCATGAAAAACCCGGCCTGAACGATAGGTTCGGCCGGGATCGGATGCGTCCCCGGCCTGTTTAGCGAGTTTTTTAACGTGGCTGCAAGCCGGCCGGCTCAAATGACCACGGAACAAGCAAAAACTAGTTGCTGGAGCGCTTTTCGTCAAGCCGAGGCACCGATTAACCAAAGGGGGCCTTGCGAAGTCAGGCGAAAGAACCGTGATTTCTCTTTGCTTTCGGCGCCCATCCTGCCTAATCAGTCCCTTTGATGCAGCAGGTCCGCCTCGGCCGATCCGCTTTTGAAAACCTCTCAACAGCCCCTGGCAGATATGTCCCAACGTCCGCCCGCGCCACCATCGCTCCAGGAATTGCGCAAGGAGATCGATGCGATCGACGAGGAAGTGCATCGCCTCTTGATGCAGCGCGGCGACATCATCGACCGCCTGATCCAGGCGAAGCAAACGCAGGAGGTCGGCTCGGCTTTCCGGCCGGCGCGCGAGGCCAGCATGATGCGCCGCCTCGTCGAGCGCCATCGCGGCATCCTGCCGCTCGACACCATCGAGAGCATCTGGCGCGTCATCATCTCGACCTTCACTTATGTACAGGCGCCGTTCTCGGTGCATGCCGACGTCTCGGTCGGCGAGTCCGCGATGCGGGATTCGGCGCGATTCCATTTCGGCTTCACCACACCCTATGTGCCGCATTTCAGCGCGCAGGCCGCCGTCGAGGCGCTGGCGAAATCGAAGGGTGATTTGGCTCTGGTCTCGGCGATCTCGAGCCGCACGCCATGGTGGAGCGAACTCGAGGCCGAGGGCGCGCCAAAAATCATCGCGCGGCTGCCGTTCCTCGAGCGCGCCGACCATCCGGCTGCGCTGCCCGTCTTCGTGATCTCGCGGGTCGCCGACGACGCCATGGTCACGGAGGTCCAGACCTGGAGCGTGCGCGTGTCCGGCTGGAACGCCGACACCGCGAGGGCGCTGGCGCCGCTCGCTGACATCGTCGCGGTGCCCGATACCGCCTTCGACGGCGCTGCGCTGCTGGTGTCGGAGACCGGCATCGGCTTCGAGAAGATCAAAATGGCCCTGATCCGGGCCGGCGCCTCGGTCCGCTCGTCGGCTCTCGTCGGCGGCCACGCAACGCGCTATACGGTGCCTCCGAACGGGTCGGCCAAATCCGATGTGAAGGCTTGAGCCGCCCCGCATCCTTTCCGGAGTAGACGATGTCCCGCCCCGTGCCGAATCCCGGCATTCTCGATATTGCGCCCTACACGCCCGGCAAGAGCCCGGTGCCGGAGCCGGGCCGCAAGGTGTTCAAGCTGTCGGCGAACGAGACGCCGTTCGGGCCCTCGCCGAAGGCGATCGAGGCCTTCACACGTGTGGCGACGCATCTGGAAGACTATCCGGAAGGCACCTCGCGCGTGCTGCGCGAAGCGATCGGCCGCGCCTATGGGCTCGATCCAGACCGCATCATCTGCGGCGCCGGCTCGGACGAGATCCTCAATCTGCTCGCGCACACCTATCTCAGCCAGGGCGATGAAGCGATCTCGACCACCCACGGCTTCCTGGTCTACCCGATCGCCACCATGGCGAACGGCGCGAAGAACGTCGTGGCGGCGGAGGCGAGCTTCACCGCCGACGTCGATGCCATTCTGAAGGCAGTGACGCCGCGCACCAAGCTCGTCTGGCTCGCCAACCCCAACAACCCGACCGGCACCTATCTGCCCTTCGACGAGGTCAAGCGCCTGCGCGCCGGCCTGCCGTCGCACGTGCTGCTCGTGCTCGACGCCGCCTATTGCGACTACGTGTCTCGCAACGACTACGAAATGGGGATCGAACTGGTCGCGACCACCGAGAACACGGTCGTGACCCACACCTTCTCCAAGATCCACGGCCTCGCCGCGCTGCGCATCGGCTGGATGTTCGGTCCTGCGCATATCATCGACGCCGTCAACCGCATCCGCGGTCCGTTCAACGTCTCAACGCCGGCGATGTATGCCGCGGTCGCCGCGATCGAGGACACCGCGCATCAGCAGATGTCGAAGCAGTTCACCGAGACCTGGCGCAACTGGCTGACCGAGGAGATCGGCAAGCTCGGGCTGAAGCTGACGCCGAGCGTTGCCAACTTCGTGCTGATTCATTTTCCGGCCGAGAAGGGCAAGACCTCCGATGAGGCCGACGCCTTCCTGACCAAACGGGGACTGGTGCTGCGCGCACTGAAGAATTACGGCCTGCCCCATTCACTGCGCATGACCATCGGTACCGAAGAAGCCAACCGCCTCGTGGTCGGGGCCTTACGCGACTTCATGGGGGGCAAATGAGCGTCGCTCCGCACTTCCAGCGCGTTGCACTGATCGGCTTCGGCCTGATCGGCGGCTCGATCGCGCGCGCCGCGAAGCTCCAGGGCCTGGCTTCCGAGATCGTCACCACTGCGCGCTCGGAGAAGACGCGTGCGCGCGTCGCCGAGCTTGGCATCGTCGACCACGTGGTCGCCACCAATATCGAGGCCGTCAGGGATGCCGACCTCGTCATCCTCTGCATTCCCGTCGGCGCCTGTGGACCAGTGGCGCAGGAGATCGCGGCACATCTGAAGCCGGGCGCGATCATCTCCGACGTCGGCTCTGTCAAGGGCGCGATCGTCAGGGACATGGCGCCGCATCTGCCGCAGGGCATTCATTTCGTCCCCGCGCATCCCGTTGCGGGCACCGAGCATTCGGGCCCGGATTCCGGCTTTGCCGAGCTGTTCATCAATCGTTGGTGCATCCTCACGCCACCGGAGGGCGTCGACGCGGCCGCCGTCGACCGCTTGCGCGCGTTCTGGGCCGCGCTCGGCGCCAAGGTCGAGATCATGACACCGGATCATCATGATCTCGTGCTCGCGATCACCAGCCATCTGCCGCATCTGATCGCCTACACCATCGTCGGCACCGCCGATGAACTGCAACAGGTGACGGAATCCGAGGTGATCAAGTTCTCAGCCGGCGGTTTTCGCGATTTCACGCGTATCGCGGCGTCCGATCCGACGATGTGGCGCGACGTGTTCCTCGCCAACAAGGAGGCCGTGCTGGAGATGCTCGGCACCTTCAACGAGGACCTCGCAAAACTCACGCGTGCGATCCGCCGCGGCGATGGCGAAGCCCTGTTCGACCACTTCACCCGCACCCGCGCCATCCGCCGCGGCATCGTCGAGATCGGCCAGGATTCGGCGGCGCCTGACTTCGGCCGCCCGCATCCACCGCTGACGAAGCAGTAAGGATCTTAACGGCGCGTAGTCCGGATGGAGCGCTGCGAAATCCGGGGCTCTCGATCACGGCTGGCGCTGTCCCGGATTACGCTTCGCTCCATCCGGGCTACGACCTTCAATACAGCGGCGGGAGCTGCGCGATCTTCAGCGCGCCGAGCATCACCGCGCCATCGGCGAAGCGAAGCGGGAAGCTGCGCGCCTTCTTGCCTTCGAGGGTGCTTTCGGTACCGAGCGCATTGATGCCGGCGGCGACGCCGACATTGGCGTTCTGCTTCACGACCTTGCCAAGACCGGGAATGGCGCGGTCGAGGGCGCCGAAGAGGCCGTTGAGGTCCTGCGACTTCACGCCCGGCGCGACGCGGTCCAGCGTTGCTTGCGGCACGCCCTCTTCCAGCATCTTGTCGATACCAAGCGCGGGGATCACGCGCTCGAGGCCGGTCACAGTCATCTTCAATTCGCCGTCGAGACGACCGTTCGGCGAGATACCGAGCGTGCCGGCGGCGACCGCGATCATCTCGCCCTGCTGGATGCGCGACTGTACGATCTCGATATGCCCGCCGGCTGCCTGGAGCTCGCGGAAACGTTGCGGCCATGGCTTTGGCGTCAGATCCTTCAGCCCCGTGATCTTCGAACGCACGTCCGCTTCGAACGGCTCGGCCAGCAGCGGATGCACGCCCTGAATGCTGCCTTGCGCGATCTGGAGCACGGTCTCGATGATGGGATTGTCGCGCGAGGATCCCTCGGCGAGGCGTCCGTGCAGCTCGACCAGCTTGGCCTTCGCAACCGGCACCTGCACCGAGCCGTCGACGCGATTGATGGCGGGATCGTCGAACACGATCGAGGCGCGATCAGGCACGGCCGGCAAGCCGACCACGCTGCTGCGACCCTTGCTCCAGTTCACCACGAAGGACGTCTGCGTGACGCCGTCGGTCAGCGTCGCCGGCGCGGTGAATTCGGCGATCACGAGCTTGGGATCATAGACCTGGGCGACGACCAGGATGTTGTCGAGCCTGGCCGTGAACGGCGTCTTGCTCGCGGTCTGCGAGACCAGCGACACGCTGGCGCCGGAGCACTGCACCTCGAAGCGGAACGGGAAACCGGCGATCGAGCGCTTGGCGCAATCATAGATGCGGCCCGACTTGGCCTCCTGGGCGCGCCAGGCATCGGCAGCCACTTCGGCCTGGGAGGCGGCGTAGAACCAGAAGCCGCTCCAGGCGACGGCGAGAATCAAGAGGAGGACGGGCGCGATGAAAAGGCCCCAGCGGGGGCGCCGCCTGGCGGCAATGGTCATATCGGACATGCCGCGACCCTTTGACCCCAGATGATGGCAAATGTAAGCGAGATTGGCTTGCTGCAGGAGGTCGAGAATTCACTTCGCCTGGACGGCGGGGTCTGGTAGCGGTGCCAAACATGTCCGAAATTACCCTCCCCTCCGTCACGACGGCCACCGGCGACCTCTGGGTGTTCGGCTATGGCTCGCTGATGTGGCGGCCCGGCTTCGCGTTCGAGGAGCGCGTGCCGGCGCGGCTGGTTGGCGAGCATCGCGCGCTCTGTGTCTATTCCTTCGTCCATCGCGGCACGCCCGAGAAGCCGGGCCTCGTGCTCGGGCTCGATCGCGGCGGCGCCTGCCGCGGCATCGCCTTCCGCGTCGCTGCGAGGAGCCGTGCCGATGTGGTCGCTTACTTGCGCGAACGCGAGCAGGTCACCTCGGTCTATCGCGAGGTGATGCGCTCGGTGTGGCTCGAGAACGACGCACGGCAGCGTGTCAGTGCCCTCGCCTACGTCGTCGACCGCGGCCATGTGCAGTATGCGGGACGCCTGTCGCTTGCCGAGCAGCATCGCCACGTGCTGCAAGGCCACGGCCAGTCCGGTGCCAATCGCGACTACGTCACCGCGACGGTGAAGGCGATCGAGGCCGAAGGTTTTCGCGATACGCAGCTGCATCAGCTTGCGGTTCTCCTGCACAACGATGCGCATTCCCTGCATGATCCGGCTCCGAGCAGCGAGCGGGACGAGCGCTAGTTGCTGGAAGCCACGTAGCTCGGCGCGCTGCCGATGCGCTGCTCCTGCTCTTTCCGTCCGGCTTCGACGATGCGGCCCGTGGCCTCCTCGATCGCGTCGCGAACGCGCGCGATGTACTCGTCCTTCGGCAGACCCGGCGGCAGCGGATCCAGGAACTCCACCACCAGCGTGCCGGGATAGCGCATGAAGGTCCGGCGCGGCCAGAACAGGCCGGAGTTGAGCGCGATCGGCAGGCACGGCACGCCGCAGGCCGAATAGATCTGGGCGAAGCCGGTCTTGTAGTCCGGTGGCGCGCCCGGCGCGCGGCGGGTGCCCTCCGGGAAGATCACGAGCTGGCGGCCGGAGCGCACCGCATCGCGCGCCCGCCGCGTCATGTCCAGGAGCGCCTTGACGCCTGCGCTGCGATCGATCGCGATCATGCCGGTCTTGCCCAGGAACTGACCGAACACCGGAATGTGCATGAGCTGGCGCTTGAGGATGAAGATCGGCCGGTCGAAGAACCGCAGCAGCGCGAACGTCTCCCAGAAGGATTGATGCTTCGACGCGATCACCAGTGGTCCCGCCGGGATCTTCTCCACACCTCTGAATTCCACCTTGATGTTGCAGATCACCCGCATCAGGAGCAGCGTCGAGCTCGCCCACCATTCGGCGACCGTCAGCGTCGCGCGGGGCGACATCAGGAAGGTCGGCAGCGCGATGATCGCACAGAACACCAGGACGGCGTAGAACAGCACGTTGAAAACCAGCGAACGCAGGAAGAGCAAGAACATCAACGATCCTAATTGGCCTGTGCGGTGGCGGGCCGTTTCGTCGGCTGCACGCCAGGAGGCTGCTCCGACACTTCGGGCGAAAGGTCAATCCCGAAATCCTCGAGCCGCACGCGCAGCTCGGCGGCAACGTATTTGACATATTCCGACAACAAGAGCCGCAGCGTCGAGGACGAGGTCCACCACGGCTCCTCCCGCCATTTGTCGCCGACCACCGCAAACGGGATCAGCGCGATCTCGGGCATCGCATGCGAGAATTCCACCAGCGCGCGCGGCATGTGGTAGTTCGAGGTCACCACGATCAGCGACTTGAAGCCACGCTCATGCGCCCAGCGCCGCGCCTCTGCCGCGTTACCACGGGTCGAGACCGCGGAGCGGTCGAGATCGACGCAGCAGCGCATGTAGGACTGGTTCTCCGGCAGAGTCCGCGAGATATCGCTGACCGTGGAGGTCGGGTGCACGCCGGAGATCAGGAGCCTTTGGCCGAAGCCCGCAGCCAACAGCTCCATCGCATCCGACACCCGCGACGATCCGCCGGTCAGGACCACGATGCCGTCCGCCTTGCGGTCCGGTGCCAGCTCGGCGCCGCGCAGCTGCGACAGGAACGCGACGAAACCCGCCGCCGCGCCGACGAAGGCGATCGCGAGCGTCGACACGACGGCCGCGCGCAGCCAGCCGCGCGGCAACTTCGGCGATCGATCGTCGGTCGGCGAGGTCATATGATGTCGTGGTCCCTTCCCCTGGCAATTTTAGAACGTTTTTGGATGAAGTGGAGTCCGGTTTGACGCGCGGCGCCTCAATCGACGTCGTTCAGCGTCGCGAACAGCGTCTGCCGCGACGCCACTGCCGTGATTGCGCCGATCAGGACCGCCTGCACCGCGAGCACGACGTAACCCGACGGCCGCAGCGAGAACGTGCCGAGCAGGGCGGCGAACTGGTCGCCGACCGGCGTGCCGGAGAACCAGCCGGCGATCGACTCGGAGAAGCCGAATACCAGCATGGCGACGCCGCCGCCGATCACGCCGCCTTCGAGGCCGAGGCGGAGGAAATGCCGCAGGAAGCGGTTGGCGATATAGCGGTCGCCGGCGCCGACGAAATGCAGGACCTCGACGATCGGCCGGTTGGCGGCCATCGCGCCGCGGGTTGCGAACGACACCGAGATGATGGTCGCGACGATGACGAGCGCGAGTATACCGAGGCCTGCGAGCACGGTGGCGTTGGTCATCGAGCGCATCCGCTCGATCCAGGCGCGGTGATCGTCGACGCTCGCGTTTGGCGCGACCTGCGCCACGCGGCTGCGCAAGGCGACGAGATCGAGCGTCGTGCCCGGCTGCACGCGGGCGATGATCATGCGCGGCACCGGAAGATCGTCCATCGACAGGCCGGTGCCGAGCCAGGGCTCGAGCAGCTTCCCGGATTCCTCCTTGCTGAACGGCTTGACCTCGACGATGCCTGCTTGCGCGCGCATCGCTTCCGTCACGGCAGTGGTGTCGCGCTCGATGTCGCGCCCGGCCTGGGGCCGGACCTGGATGGTGATTTCGCTCGCTACATCCGACTGCCATTCGGCCGCGGACGCGCTCACCAAGAGCACCGCGCCCGTGGTCATCGAGGCAAGGAAGGTCATGATCGCGACGACCGCGACCAGCGCGCGGCCATGGATCGAGGCGCGCGGCACGATCGGCGACATGTTGCGCGCTTTCGCCGGGACCTGCGGACGCTCCTGTCCGAGGTCGACGAAGACGCCGCGCTCGTCGGTCCTATTCATAGACGTGCAGTCGTCCCTGGTGCAGCACGAGCCGGCGCGCCTCGTACTGGTCCATCAACCCGATATCGTGGGTCGCGATGATGACGGCGGTGCCGGACTTGTTCAACTCGATGAAGAGCCGCAGCAGCCTGCGACCAAGCGTCGGATCGACGCTGCCGGTCGGCTCGTCCGCGAGCAGAAGCTGCGGCCGCGAGATCACCGCGCGCGCGATCGCCGCGCGCTGCTTCTCGCCGCCCGACAGGATCGGCGGCAGCGCATCCATGCGCTCGCCCAGGCCCACCCAGCGCAGGAGATCGATGACCTCCTTGCGGTAGCTGGATTCGTTGCGGCCCATCACGCGGAACGGCAGCGCGACGTTCTCGTAGGTCGTCATGTGGTCGAGCAGGCGAAAATCCTGAAGCACGATGCCGATGCGCTTGCGCAAATCGGCGATCTCGTCCTTGCCGAGCAGCGAGATGTCGTGGCCGAACAGATTGACCAGGCCGCGCGTCGGCCGATGCGACAGGAACAACAGGCGCAGCAGCGACGTCTTGCCGGCGCCGGAGGGGCCGGTGAGGAACTGGAAGGAGTGCGCCGGGATCTGGAAGCTCAGGTCGCGCAGAATCTCCGGCCCCAGACCGTAACGCAATCCGACATTTTCGAACCGAACCAAGCTCAGCTCCGTTCGAGGTGGGGCGCGGCGCACGCCGCAAAACTCTGCCGCATGCGATGAAAGCCTTGTGCGGCCGTTATGGTTTCCGATTCGTTAACGGTCGCCTTGTAGCATCGAAAGAGCCCGGTTTCGCTACGGCTGGGTCATCGCCGAGGCTGGTCCATGCACATCGTATGCCCCCATTGTACGACATCTTACGCCATCAAGCTCGCAAGCCTTGGGGCGAATGGGCGCACCGTGCGCTGCTCCCGCTGCAAGGAGACCTGGGTGGCGCGGCCCGAGGACGCCGTCGAGGAAGTGCAGGAGAAAGCTAACGCGCCGGCCATGGCCACGGCGAGCCAGGCAGGGGACCAGTCCGACATCGCGGAGCAGTGGAACACCTACGTCCGGGAGGACGCCGCCGATACGCCGGTGGTCGACAGCCCCTCGATCGCCAGCGACTGGCCCACCGAGGAAACCAAGGACGACGACTGGTCGGAAGCCGAGGCCGACGACGACGAATTGGCCGGAGAGCCGCATCAGTCCTGGTTCCGCGGGTTGTTCCGCCGCCGGGCCCGGGTCGTTCGTCCGGTGAGCAGGCCGCCGCGAAAGTCCCATTTCGGCCTGCCGACCGCCTGCGTTGCCATGGGCGCGCTGGCCGTTGCGCTGGTGGTCTGGCGCGCCGACATGGTTCGGCTGCTGCCGCAGACCGCGGCGTTCTACAAGATGATCGGCATCGAGGTGAACCTGCGCGGCCTCGCCTTCAGGGACGTCAAGGTGACCTCCGAGACCGTCGACGGCAAGCAGGTACTGGTGATCGAAGGCGTGATCGTCGGCGAGACCAGGAAGGCGGTCGACATCCCGCGCCTGCGCTTCGCCGTGCGTGACGCGCAAGGCGCCGAGATCTACGCCTGGAACGCGGTGCTGGAGCAGACCGTGCTGCATCCCGGCGAGCACGCGTTCTTCAAGTCGCGCCTCGCCTCGCCGCCACCTGAAGGCCGCAATATCGATATTCGTTTCTTCAACCGGCGTGACATCGCCGGTGGCAGCGCGTGATCGGGCTGCCAGCTTCCGCAAAGGTTTGGCCCGATGCCAAAGGTGCTGATCGCCGATGACGAGGAGTCCATGCGCACCCTGGTGGCGCGTGCCATCGCCATGGACGGCCACCAGACCGTCACCGCGCAGGACGGCGCCGAAGCGCTGGAGATCTTGACGCGCGAGGACGGCGCGTTCGACCTCCTGCTCACCGACATCCAGATGCCCGTGATGGACGGCATCGCGCTCGCACTCTCGGCCGCGCGCGATTTTCCGGAACTGACGATCTTGCTGATGACCGGCTTTGCCGATCAGCGCGAGCGCGCCTCGAACCTCAATGCGCTCGTGCACGACGTGGTGACGAAGCCGTTTTCGGTGGCGGATATCCGCACGGCGGTTGCCGACGCACTGGCGGCGAAGAAGGGGTAGCGGGGCAACCCCACATTCCTCTGTCATGCCCCGCGAAAGCGAAAGCGGGGCATCCAGTACGCCGCGGCTTCTCCGTATCCTCGCACTGCCTCTGGAATACTGGATCGCCCGCTTTCGCGGACGATGACGGCTGGGGGTGTGGCGACGCCTGTAGCCCCGCATGGAGCGAAGCGACATCCGCGGAACGAGTCCCGGATTTCGCTTCGCTCCATCCGGGCTACGAGAGGGTGCTCAAAAATCCTTCAGCAGCCGCTCGAGGTAGTCGAGCTCGAGCTGCGGCCTAGACGGATCGCCAAGGCGACGGCGAAGCTCTTCGAGGATGCGGCGGGCGCGCTGGACGTCGATTTCGCCGGGGATCTTCACCGTGTAGTCGTCGCTGAACTCGTGGCCGTGCAAGGGACGGCCGAGCGGGTCGGTCTGGTTGCCGCCGCTCTGCTGCCGGCCGGCGCGATTGCCAGGGCCATCGCCCTGGCCATCGCCGTCGCCCTGCTGCATGGCCTCGGCCATCTTCTGCGCACCCTTGCGCATCGCGTCGAGCGCCTTGCCTTGCGAGTCCACGGCGCCGTCGGCATTGCCTTCACCGAGCTTGGAGCCGGCATCGCCCATGGCGTTGTCGGCTGCATCGAGACCGCCGTCATCATCGCCCTGGTCGGCATCCTCATCGCCGCCCTGGCCTTGCTGGCCCGGTTGTCCCTGCTCGCCTTGCTGACCCTTTTGGCCTTTCTGGCCCTTCTGCCCCTTTTGGCCGTTCTGCGCGAGCCCGCGCTTCTGGAGCTCATCCTGAAGCTTCTTCAAGCGATCGCGCAGGGCCTGCTGGTCCTGCTGCAGGTCGGACATCGACTGATCGCCCTGCTGGCCCTGCTTGCCGCGCATGCGGTCGCGCCGGGAATCCTGGCCCTGCTTGAAGGTCTTGTCGCGCAATTGCTGCTGCTTGCGGATCATGTCGCCGAGCTCGTTGAGCGCCTGCTCCATGTCGCTCTCGCCGCTCTGGCCCGGCTGCGCCATCTGGAGGCCCTCCAGCATCTGCTGGAGCTGGTCGAGCAACTGTTTCGCCGCATCCTTGTCGCCGGAGCGCGACAGGCGCTCCATGCGGTCGATCATGTTGTTGAGATCCTGCTGGCGCATGATCTTCGTGTTGGGATCAAGAGGACGGGCGAGCTGCTGTGGATTGTTGCGGAACTGCTCGGCGAGCTGGCGCATGAAATTGTCCAGCGCCTGACGCAGATCCTGGGTGAGCTTCTTGATCTCCTCGTCGCTCGCACCGCGCTCGAGCGCCTGCTTGAGCGCGTCCTGCGCCGCGCGGAGCGCCTTGTCGACGTCGGTGATGTTGCCGTCCTCGATCGTCACCGCAAGCGCCCAGAGGCTCGCAACGACCTCGCGCAGCGCGTCGTCGGTTCGGGCAGCCTCTAGCTGCCTCGCGACGTTGTAGAGGCCGAGATATTGGCCGGTCTCGGGCGTGAACAATTCCGGCGCAATCATCAGCGCGTCGAGGGCGGCATAGACGTCGGAGTTCTTGTTGGCGTCGAGCGCCAGGATGCGGCGCTGCTCGATCAGCGCGCGCGCCAGCGGCTTGGTGAAGAGACGCTCGGGCAAACGCATGTTGAAGGGGTCGCTCTTCGCCTCATTGCCTGCCTCGTCCTTGGCAGTCAGCGTCAGCGCGACGTCGGCGCCGGCATAGGGGTCCTCGCTGAGGTCCTTGACGGTCTGGCCGAGGCCGTTGCGGGTGCGCGCGTTCGGCAGCACGAGTGCGAATTGCGGCGGCTGGAAAAGCGGCCGCGGCGCGGCCTTCTGATCGTCGCCCTTCTGGGTATCGGACGGACGCACCGCGAATTGCGCCTCGGCGCCGGTGACACCGTAATCATCCTCGATCTTGTAGGAGAGCTGTAGCGCGCCCCTGGCCTGACGCTCGGGATCCTTGGCCAGCGAAATCGTCGGCGGCCGATCGGGCGTCGCGGCGAACTTCCATTGCGGCTGTCCGGAGGGCGCACGGACATGCGCCGTGCCGTCGCTCGCGATGGCAAAATGCTTCTCGTTGGTACCCTTCGGGGCTTGCTCGTTCGGCGCAACTTCCTTGAGGCCGCCAGAGACCACGACGTCGAGGCTGCCGCCGGAGGAGCGCACAATCAGCGTGGAGCCGGCGGGAACGGCGAGCGGGCCGCTCGCGGGAAGCGCTGCAGCCTCCTTGTTGGCGGCCGACAGGATGATCGGCGGCTTGGAGGTGTAGACCGGCGGGGTGACCCAGGCGTCGACGCGGATATTCGTCGGTGCCAGCACGCCGTTCCAGTCGAAGGCGGCACCCATGCGCATGGCGCGCTCGTCGCCCGCGGCGAAGAAGGTTGCAACCAGCATCACCATCACGGCTCCGCGCAGCGCCCACGGATCGTGGATCGCGAGCCGCGGATGCGGCAATCCGGCGCGGATGCGCTTGAGCGAGGCCAGCGTGCGCTCGCGCTGCGCCTGCCACAGCACCTGTGCGACCGGGTCCTGCGTGCTCAGGGTGTCGGTGAGCGTCGTTGCCGGACGGTGGCGGATACCGGAACCGCTATCGAGTCGACTCAGGCTCTGCTCGCGGCTCGGCCAGCGGAAGCGAATCAGCGGAAACAGGGCGGCAAGCGCCGCGACAGCAAACAGGCCAAGCCCGACCGCGCGGGCGATGAAGGGCAGCGCCAGCCAAAGGCCAGCCCAGGATACCACCAGAAACAATCCGACAACGGTCAAAAACCGCGCCAGATGTGGCCAGGCGCGCTCCCAGGCGATCGCATATGTGGCCCGCTTGAGGGCCTGCGCCAGCTTCAGCCGCGACAGAGCGTTGCCATCGCGGATCGGGTCTGACGGCTCAGGGGTGACGCCGTTCAATCAGCTCTCCAAGTTGCCCGGAACAAGAGCGTACCACAACGGCAGCACTGAGGCACCCGTTCCTCTACGGGACCCTGCACCCGAGCGGTGCATAACACGAAGGCGTGACTGGTTGTGTTCGACACCGTAGGTTTCCGTCCGCAAATCCTTCACGCAAGACACAAGGAACGCCATGGACAAGAAGATGCACGATAAGGGGCTGGAAGTTCGCAAAGCAGTGCTCGGCGAGGCCTATGTCAACAATGCCCTGAAGAACGTCGACGACTTCACCCGGCCGTTCCAGGAGATGCTCAACGAATATTGCTGGGGGACCGTGTGGGGCCGCGAGGAGCTGCCGCGCAAGACCCGCAGCATGCTCAACATCGCGATGATCGCGATTCTCAACCGCCAGCACGAGTTCCGCGCGCACCTGAAGGGCGCGCTGACCAACGGCGTCACGCGCGACGAAATCCGCGAGATCCTGATGCAGGTCGCGATCTACGGCGGCATGCCGGCGGCGGTGGACAGCTTTCGCATCGCGCGCGAGGTGTTCGCGGAGATCGATGGGAAGGCGTGAGGTCTCTCACCTGTCGTTCCGGGGCGCGCCACCGGGTCCGCGCAAAGCGCGGCCCGATGACAGGCTCCGCGCGAGCCCGGGACCCATAACCACAGGAAGATGTGATTACGGAGACTCGGAGTTAGCACTTCGCTCCACGACTCCTCCCTGGGGTTATAGGTCCCCGCTTTCGCGGGGACGACAGTGAATGCTTGGCGAGCCGCTCCCGTCCATCAGCCACAACAACAAACACAAGGAAACACCATGGACATCGGATTCATCGGTCTCGGAAACATGGGGTTTCCGATGACGCGGCGGTTGATCGAGGCGGGGCATCGGCTCGTTGTGTTCGATACGCGGAAAGCGGTCCTCGATACGCTGGTTGTGCGCGGTGCAACGGCGGCGACGTCGCCGAAAGATGTCGCCGACCGGGTCGAGACCGTGATGGCGAGCCTGCCGTCGCTGCAGGCTTCGCTCGAGGTCGCAACCGGTGCGAACGGCGTGATCGATGGCAAGCGCGTCAAGCGTTTCGTTGATTTGTCGACCGTCGGCTCGCAGATGGCGGCCAGGATTCACGGCCTGCTGGCGATGCGCAACATCGTGCAGATCGACAGCCCCGTCTCCGGCGGCGTCGCCGGTGCCGAGAAGGGCACGCTGGCCGTGATGGCGTCCGGACCGAAGGGGGAGTTCGACACGATCAAGGCCGCGCTCGACGTGATCGGAAAGGTATTTTTCATCGGCGAGAAGCCGGGCGCGGCGCAGACCATGAAGCTCGCCAACAATTTTCTCTCAGCAACCGCGATCGTGGCAACGTCGGAAGCGGTGGTGATGGGCGTCAAAGCCGGGCTCGATCCGGCCGTGATGATCGACGTCATCAATGCGGGCTCCGGCATGAACACCGCAAGCCGCGACAAGTTTCCGCGTTCGGTCCTGCCGCGGAGCTTCGACTTCGGCTTTGCCACCGGGCTGATGGTGAAGGACGTGCGGCTGGCGCTGGCGGAGATGAAGCAGCTCGGCCTGTCGATGGAGGTCGCCGATGCGGTCGGCCGTCTCTGGGAGACCGTGATCAGCGAGGAAGGCGCGGGTTCGGATTTCACCGCGGCGATAAAGCCGATCGAGAAGAGAGCCGGGGTGGTGGTCGGCAGGAAGGCATAGGCTTCGCGGCAATCGCGCGATCGTCGCAGATTTGCCCGACGCGCCAAACGGTTCTGCCGGGTGACCGTGCGTGAGGCCGGCAACCCCTGGCTACTTTGCATGGGGTTGTTCTTGCGGATTTCGCTACGACAGCCTCACAGCCACGGCGCGGGCGTGTCCATGGCGATGAGCTGCTCGACGTCGATGCGGGGGCGCACCACCGCATATTGATCGCCCTTGACCAGCACCTCCGGCACCAGCGGCCGGGAATTGTACGTGCCGGCCTGCACGGCGCCATAGGCACCAGCGGTCATGATGGCGAGGAGATCACCCGGCTTCGGCGTCGGCAGCGTGCGGTCGAGCGCGAGGTAATCGCCGGTCTCGCAGACCGGGCCGACGACGTCGGCCAGCATCGTCGGCGCGCCCGCGGCGGGCTGCCTGACCGGCAGGATGTCGTGATGGGCCTCATAGAGCGTCGGGCGGATCAGGTCATTCATCGCGGCGTCGATGATGACGAAGTTCTTGCCGTCGCCGTGCTTCACGTAGATCACTTTGGTGACCAGGATGCCGGCGTTGCCGACGATCATGCGGCCCGGCTCGAACATCAGCGTGCAGCCGAGGTTGTGCGTGATGCGCCTGACCATCGCAGCATAGGCATCGGGCGCGGGCGGCGCCTCGCGGTCCATGTAGTAGGGAATGCCGAGGCCGCCGCCGAAATCGACATGCGAGATGTTGTGGCCATCGGCGCGCAGCGTCTGAACGAATTCGGCGAGGATGCGGAACGCGATCTCCATCTTGGAGAGATCGGTGATCTGGCTGCCGATATGCACGTCGGTGCCGGTCACCACAATGCCGGGCAGCTTCGCCGCCCGTGCATACACCTCCCGGGCGTGGACGATCGGGATGCCGAACTTGTTCTCGGACTTGCCGGTGGAGATCTTTGCGTGCGTGCCCGCATCGACGTCCGGATTGACGCGCACGGAGATACGCGCGGTCTTGCCCATCTCGCTTGCGAGGCATGACAGCAGCTCGAGCTCAGGCTCGGATTCGACATTGATGCAGAGGATGTCGGCGGCAAGCGCCGCGCGCAGCTCGGTCTCAGTCTTGCCGACGCCCGAGAACAGGATCTTGCTTGGGGGGATGCCGGCGGCGAGCGCACGCTTCAATTCGCCGCCCGAGACCACGTCGGCGCCGGCCCCCAGCTTTGCCAGCGTGCGCAGCACCGACTGGTTGGAGTTCGCCTTCATGGCGTAGCAGACCAGCACCTTCTCGCCGGCAAAGGCATCGGCGAAAACGCGGTAATGCCGCTCGAGCGTCGCGGTCGAATAGCAATAGAAGGGCGTGCCGACGGTCGCGGCGAGATCGGAAAGATTAACCGCCTCGGCGTGCAGGACGCCGTTGCGGTAGTCGAAATGATTCATGGCGTTCGCTCAGTCATCCCGGCTCACTTGCCGGGCTTTTCGTCCAGCAGCGGGTCGAGGACAAACGATTTCTTCTTGCCCTTGGCGGCGGCGGGCGCAGCATCCGCGCCATAGGTGGGATTGAACACGCTCGGCGTCTTCTGGGCCTCGGTCTCGGTATCGGTGGGAGCCGGGGCAACATTCGCCGTGGACGCATTGGACGCAGTCGGCGGCAGATCCAACGGCCCCTTGCGGCCACAGCCGGCGAGCGCCAGCGCGCTCAGGCTCAAGACAATGATGGCCCACCCCGAGCCGGTCGGGCGAAACTTTGACGTCACGACGAGATCCCCACTACGCGGGCCGCACCATACAGAGATTGGCTCGCTCTGGCGAGAGCCGGATGATCATGAAAAACCAACGAAATTTTGCCCTCAGCCCGATTTTCGCTCTTTTTCCAAGCGCTTCGCCCAGGCCTTGGCCTGCGCCGTCACGTTCTTCGGCGCCGTGCCGCCAAAGCTGGTGCGGCTCTTCACCGACGATTCGACCGAGAGCACGCCGAACACATCCTTGGTGATTTTCGGCTCGATCGCCTGCATCTCCTTGAGCGGAAGCTCGTGGAGCGCGACGCCGTCGCTCGCGGCCTTTGCCACGATCCGGCCCGTGACGTGATGAGCCTCGCGGAACGGCATTTTCAGCGTCCTCACCAGCCAGTCGGCAAGATCAGTCGCGGTGGCATAGCCTTCGCCCGCAGCCGCCTTCATCTTGGCTTCGTCCGGCACGAGGTCACCGACCATGCCGGTCATGGCGCGGATCGCGAGCGACAGCGCCGCAAAGCCTTCCATCGCGCCCTGCTTGTCCTCCTGCATGTCCTTTTGATAGGCGAGCGGCAGGCCCTTCATCACGATCAGGAGGCCATTGAGCGCGCCGATGACGCGTCCCGTCTTGGCGCGCACGAGTTCGGCGGCGTCAGGATTGCGTTTCTGCGGCATGATCGAGGAGCCGGTGGTGAACTTGTCGCTGAGGCGGATGAGGCCCACGAGCGGCGAGGTCCAGATCACGATCTCTTCCGCAAAGCGCGACATGTGCACGGCGCAGATCGAGGCTGCCGACAGCGTCTCCAGCACGAAGTCGCGGTCGGACACCGCGTCGAGCGAGTTGGCCATCGGCCGGTCGAAGAAAAGCGCTTTCGCCGTGGCGTGGCGGTCGATCGGGAACGAGGTACCGGCAAGTGCGGCCGCTCCCAGCGGAGATTCATTCAGCCGCTTGCGGGCATCCCGAAAGCGGCCGCGATCGCGGGCGGCCATCTCGACATAGGCGAGCAGATGGTGGCCGAAGGTGACGGGCTGTGCGGTCTGCAGATGCGTGAAGCCGGGCATCACGGTCCCGGCATGTTCCAGCGCGCGTTGCACCAGCGCCTCCTGGAACGCGGCGAGCGCGGCGTCCGTTTCGTCGATGATGTCCCGGACGAACAGGCGGAAGTCGGTCGCGACCTGGTCGTTGCGCGAGCGCGCGGTGTGCAGGCGGCCGGCGGCGGGGCCGATCAGCTCGGACAGGCGGCTTTCGACATTCATATGGATGTCCTCGAGCGCGCGCTTGAACGCGAAGCCGCCCTTGCCGATCTCTGACAAAATCGTGTCTAGACCCCTGCCGATATTTTTCGCATCAGAGGCCGTGATGATGCCCTGCGTGGCGAGCATCGCGGCATGGGCCTTGGACGCGGCAATGTCCTGGGCGAAGAGGTGACGATCGACGTCGATGGAGACGTTGATTTCCTCCATGATCTCGTCGGGACGTTCCGAGAACCGGCCGCCCCACATCTTGTTGCTCATGATCCCCTGCTCACGCCTTGCTGCTTGCTGCGCGGTCTGTGCCGCACGTTTGCTGACTGCTGCCAGCCGTATTAAGAGGCCCCTGATAGCCATATCTGCGACCGGATGACAAACGATATGCTCGACCCCAACGATATGCCCGACCAACGGAAAGCGCGGTCGGCCACGCGCCGGATTCCCCTGGTGATCGCCACCGTGGCGGTCGGGGGCCTGGTTGGCTTTGGCGCGCTATACGGGCTGGGCCTGAAGCGGGGGCCCGCGGGCGATCCGGCCTGCCGCGCGGCGGTCCAGACGGCCAACCGGCTAGCGCCGCTCGCCCGCGGCGAGGTGGCGGCGCTGACCATGGCGACCGCGCCGTTAAAGCTGCCGGACTTCGCCTTCGAGGACGCCGACGGCAAGCCGAAAAGGCTCTCCGACTTCCGCGGCAAGACCGTGCTGGTGAACCTCTGGGCGACCTGGTGCGTGCCCTGTCGGAGGGAGATGCCGGCGCTGGATGCGCTCCAGACCAAGCTTGCGGGTCCGAATTTCCAGGTGGTCGCGATCAATATCGACACCCGCGACCCCGAGAAGCCGAGAAACTTCCTGAAAGAGGCCGGCCTGACGCAGCTCGGCTATTTCAACGACCAGAAAGCGAAGGTTTTCCAAGATCTTAAGACAATAGGTCGGGCGCTGGGCATGCCGACCTCGGTGCTGGTCGACCCGCAGGGCTGCGAGATCGCGACGATTGCAGGCCCGGCCGAATGGGCGAGCGCTGATGCCATGAAGCTGCTGCGCGCCGCGCTGAACCCGGCCGCCGCGGCGCTTTAAGCCGTAATATTGAGATTATTGCCGACGCCGGCACCGACATTGGCGAGCGAGGGCTGGCCGGCACCGAGCAGCGTCAGGACAGCGGATTTCTCCGCATCCATGTTCTGCTTCATCACAGTCGTCGCGATGTTCGACTGCAACGCGCCTTGCTGAGCGGTCAGCATGCTGCTGACCATGGCCATCATGTCCATACGTAGACCCTCGTACGGGCGGCAGCCTAGGCGCGAGGGGTTAACGAGAGGTGGAGGTTCGGGGCAGTTCGTGTCCCGGACAAGGTGCGGATTGCCGGATGGGCAAGGCGAAGCGTGCCCACCTCTTCTGCTGCAAGCGAGGAGAGATGGTGGGCACGGCGCTCCGCGCCTTTGCCCACCCTACGACACCTGTTGTCGAATGGACGGGTTTACCGCGTCGGGACCGGCTTGGCGCCGCGGTAGTCGTAGAAGCCGCGCTGCGTCTTGCGGCCGAGCCAGCCGGCTTCGACGTATTTCACCAGCAGCGGGCACGGGCGGTACTTCGAATCGGCCAGCCCCTCATGCAGCACTTGCATGATGGAAAGGCAGGTATCGAGGCCGATGAAATCGGCCAGTTCCAGCGGGCCCATCGGGTGATGAGCGCCCAGCTTCATCGCGGCGTCGATCGCCTCGACGTTCCCGACACCTTCATAAAGCGTGTAGATCGCCTCGTTGATCATCGGCAACAGAATGCGATTGACGATGAAGGCCGGGAAATCCTCGGAGACCGCGACCTGCTTGCCCAGCTTGGCCACGAATGCCTTGGAGGCCTCGAAGGTGGAATCATCGGTGGCGATGCCGCGGATCAGTTCGACCAGCTCCATCAACGGCACCGGATTCATGAAATGAATGCCGATGAAGCGCTCGGGGCGGTCGGTGGCCGCGGCCAGGCGGGTGATCGAGATCGAGGAGGTGTCGGAGGCGACGATCGCCTCGGGCTTCAGGACGGCGCAGAGCTCGTGGAAAATCTTGCGCTTGACCTCCTCCTTCTCGACCGCGGTCTCGATCACGAGGTCGCAGTCGGCGAGGTCATCGAGCTTCTCGGCAAGGGTGATGCGCGACAGCGCCTTGGCCTTGTCGTCCTCGCTAACGGCCTTCTTGGAGACCTGGCGCGACAGATTGCCGTTGATGGTAGCCATGCCCGACTTCAAACGGTCAGCCGAGACGTCGTTGAGCACCACGTCGAAACCGGCCAGCGCCGCGACATGAGCGATGCCATTGCCCATCTGCCCCGCGCCGATCACGCCGACCTTCTTGATTTCTGCCATAATGTCATCCACCGGAACGGCGCGGATGCCGCGCCCTGCCTATCCCCCGTGAGCCGAGGGTCCGATTTAATCAGAACCCGGGCTCGAAACCTAGATTGGATCGCGCCCTTCCACGTGCCCCCGCGAAAGAAACCGCCTCAGAAATGAAACACCGGCCGGTGTTAGGACATCCGGCCGGTGTTTTTACGGTGTTTTACTTCCCGAGCTTGCCGAGTTCGGCCGTAAGCTCAGGAACCGCCTGGTAGAGGTCGGCGACCAGGCCGTAGTCGGCGACCTGGAAGATCGGCGCGTCCTCGTCCTTGTTGATCGCGACGATGACCTTTGAGTCCTTCATACCCGCGAGATGCTGGATCGCGCCGGAGATGCCGACGGCGACATAGAGTTCGGGGGCCACGACCTTGCCGGTCTGGCCGACCTGCCAGTCGTTCGGCGCATAGCCGGCGTCGACCGCCGCGCGCGAGGCACCGACACCGGCGCCGAGCTTGTCCGCGAGCGGCTCGATGTACTTTGCGAAGTTTTCGCGGCTCTGCATCGCGCGGCCACCGGAGACGATGATTTTCGCCGAGGTCAGCTCGGGGCGGTCGCTCTTGGCGACTTCCTCGCCGATAAAGGACGACAGGCCCGGATCGGCTGCCGCCGCGACGCTCTCGACGCTCGCGCTGCCACCGGCCGGCGCAGCGGCGAAGGTCGAGGTGCGCACCGTGATGACCTTCTTGGCGTCCTTCGACTTCACCGTCTGGATGGCGTTGCCGGCATAGATCGGCCGCTCGAAGGTGTCGGGCGCGACGACCTTGATGATCTCCGAGACCTGCATGACGTCGAGCAGCGCTGCGACGCGCGGCATCACGTTCTTGAAGCGCGAGGTCGCAGGCGCGACGATCGCGTCATAGCCGGACGCCAGCGAGACGATCAGCGCGGCCAGCGGCTCGGCGAGATCGTGCGCGTAAGCCTCGCCGTCGGCGAGCAGCACCTTCTTCACGCCATTGAGCTTTGCGGCGGCGTCCGCCGCACCCTTGGCGTTCTGGCCGGCGACCAGCACGTCGACGTCGGTGCCGAGGGCAGCGGCCGCCGTCAAGGCCTTGTTGGTCGCATCCTTCAGCGACGCATTGTCGTGTTCAGCAATCAGAAGCGTCGTCATCAGAGCACCCCGGCTTCGTTCTTGAGTTTCGACACCAGCTCGGCGACGTCCTTGACCTTGACGCCGGCCTTGCGGCCCGGTGGCTCCGTCGTCTTGAGAACTTCAAGACGCGCAGTGACGTCGACGCCGTAATCGGCGACCGTCTTCTCCGCGATCGGCTTCTTCTTCGCCTTCATGATGTTGGGCAGCGAGGCATAGCGCGGCTCATTGAGACGGAGATCGGTGGTGACGATCGCCGGTCCCTTCAGCTTCACCGTCTGCAGGCCGCCATCGACCTCGCGCGTGACCTTGAAGTCGCTGCCTTCGACCTCAAGCTTGGAGGCAAAGGTCGCCTGCGACCAGCCGAGCAGCGCGGCCAGCATCTGGCCGGTCTGGTTGCTGTCGTCGTCGATCGCCTGCTTGCCCAGAATGATCAGACCCGGCTGCTCTTCTTCGGCGACCTTCTTCAGGATCTTGGCGACCGCGAGCGGCTCCACGTTGCCGTCCGCCTTCACCAGGATGCCGCGGTCGGCGCCCATGGCGAGACCGGTGCGGATCGTCTCCGACGCCTGCGCCGGTCCAATGGAGACCACCACGACCTCGGTGGCCTTGCCGCCTTCCTTCAGGCGCAGCGCTTCCTCGACCGCGATTTCGTCGAATGGGTTCATCGACATCTTGACGTTGGCGAGTTCAACGCCCGACCCATCGCCCTTGACGCGGACCTTGACGTTGTAATCGACCACCCGCTTTACCGGCACTAAGACCTTCATCGATCCTCTTTCACTTGAATTCTTGAGGGGGGTTATCAACTGGCGCGGAACCTAATGGCCCGGCCCAGTCCGGTCAACGCGCGCGGAGGCCCAAAAATTGGCTTTGCGAGCCAATCTTGGCGGTTTGCTTAGCGGTTCTGGCCCGGCACCCAGAGCACGTCGCCAGCGCCATTATGATTGGCTGCGCGGCTCGCGACAAACAGGAAATCCGACAGGCGGTTCATATATTGGATGCCAGCCGCCCCGACCGGCTCGTCCGCCTTTGCAGCGAGTTCCACCATCACGCGTTCCGCGCGGCGGCATATCGTGCGCGCGACATGGAGATGGGCGGCGGCAGCGGTTCCGCCCGGCAGCACGAAGGAGGTGAGCGGGGCGAGCTTTTCGTTCAGCGCGTCGATGTCGCGCTCGAGCCGCTCGACCTGGCTCGCCACTACCCGCAACCGTTCACCTTTGCCGTCTCGCTCGGGCACCGCGAGATCGGCGCCGAGATCGAACAGGTCATTCTGGATCCGGCCGAGCATCTCATCGAGCTCCGGCCGGTCCTTGACGTGCAACCGCACCACGCCGATCGCGGCATTGGTCTCGTCGACGGTGCCATAGGCCTCGATCCGCAGATCATATTTCGGACGGCGCTCGCCGGAGCCGAGCGCGGTCGTGCCGTCGTCACCGGTACGGGTGTAGATACGGTTGAGAACGACCATGTTTGCCTCTCCAGCCGCCGGCTTCTCAGTGTTTGAGCATGATCTTGTCGGAAAACCGCTGCACACTTTTCCGGATCATGCTCTAGCGCCCCATCGCCCAGACCGCGAGCATGGCGATGACGATCGCCACGAACTGAAACAGCACGCGCAACCGCATCAGCCTCTGCGAGGTGTTGGGCGAGCCGCCGCGCATCATGTTGACGAGACCGAGCAGCAGCACCAGCGCCACGGCGCCGACAGCCACCGGCAGGATGAAAGAACTCAGGAAGGATGCCATTAGGGGTAGATAACACTGTGTTTGCCGCTGCGCCATCGCGGCGCGATCTGGCTTTTAGGCCAATAATATCAGAAGCTAAGCGGATGATCGTTGATTTGAGCCAGCCCGCACGATTCGCCTCTCGCCGCTTGCGGGGAGAGAGCGCAGAGCAGCGCCGGGGTTCGCAGTGAGGCAGATCCGCTACCTCTACCTCGTTGTGATGGACGCGTTCTATACGTTCCTGGCTGACGACGGCTGGGCGATCGCGAGCCATATCGCGCTGTCGACGCTGATGGCGTTGTTCCCCTTCCTGATCGTGCTGACCTCGCTGGCGGGCTTTTTCGGCTCCAAGGAGCTCGCTGACCAGGCTGCGGGACTGATGCTGGAAGTCTGGCCCAGGCAGGTCGCCAACAGCCTCTCCGGCGAGATCCACGATGTGCTGACCACGACCCGCACCGACGTGCTGACCATCGGCGCGGTGCTTTCGGTCTACTTTGCCTCGAACGGCGTCGAGGCCTTGCGGGTCGCACTCAACCGCGCCTATGCGGTGGTCGAGATGCGGCGCTGGTACTGGCTGCGGCTGGAATCGATCGGCTATACGCTGGTGGCGGCCTTCACCGCCCTCGCCATGGCGTTCCTGATCGTGCTGGGACCGCTGCTGATCGAGGCGGCGAGACGGCACATTCCGCTCATCGTCGAATCCAACGAAAACATCCTGACCTGGGTGCGCTATGGCATCACGATCGGCGCGCTGATCGTGGCGCTGTTCATCCTGCACGCCTGGCTGCCGGCGGGGCGACGCGGCTTCCTCCAGATCCTGCCCGGCATCGTCTTCACCATGGTGGCGTCGCTGATCTCGGGCATCGTGTTCGGGCAATATCTGGCGCGCTTCGCCAACAACTACGTGACGATGTATGCGGGGCTCGCCTCGGTGATCATCGCGCTGGTGTTCCTGTATTTCATCGCCGCGATCTTCGTCTATGGCGGCGAACTCAACGCTGCGATCATCAAGTCGCGGCTTCCTCACGGCGTCTCGCTTCAAGCAGCGCAGTCGCTAGCGCACGCGGAGACACGGGCTTGATCAGGAAGGCGTCGGCGCCGGCCTCGCGCGAGGCCGTCTCGTCCTCGCCGCGGCCGGAAATGCCGATGATCGGGATCTGACCGAGCGGGGGACACATCGTGCGGATGCGTTTGATCGCCTCGATGCCGTCGATGCCCGGCAACACCATGTCCATCAGCACCGCATCGAAAGCGCCTTGCGCAAGCCGGTTTTCCGCGTCCTCGCCACGACCGATGAACTCCGCATGATGGCCGAGCTCGGTCAGGATGGTGTTGAGCACGACGCGCCCGAACGGATTGTCCTCGACGCTGAGCACGCGCAAGCCCGTCGCCGCATCCTCCCCGCGACCGTCGTGCGCTCCTGACTCTGCGGATTTTTCCGCCTTGGCCGAGGTCAGGGAGACCGTCAATGTGAAGGTCGCGCCGCCGCCGCGCCGGGGCGCGACCGTGATGTCGCCGCCCATTGCGCGCGCCAGCTGCTTCACCGATGACAGCCCGAGCCCGGCGCCGCCAAAGCGCGAGGCGATGGTGACATTGGCCTGCGAGAAGGGGCGGAACAGTCGCTTGATCTCGGCCATGGTCAGCCCGATACCACTGTCGGACACCGCGAAGGCGACGCCGATCTTGTGCCTGTCCTTGGCTTTGCCTTTGGCGGTTGGCGATGGCGTGGCCGAGAGCGCGACGCCCCCCTGCTCCGTGAACTTCACGGCGTTGTCGATCAGGTTTTCCAGCGCTGCACGCAGGCGGACGGGGTCACCGACCACCAGCGCGGGAAGCTTCGGCGAGATGTCGACCTGGGCCTGCAACCCCTTGGCGGCCGCCCGACCCGCAAGTGAGTCGCCGGCCGTGCGCGCAAGCGCGCGCAGGTCAAACAGATCCTGGCCGAGGCCACCGACGCCCTTGGCTGTCTTGGCGGCGTCCACGAACAGGGTCGCAAGGCTCGCCAGATGCTCCGCGCCGGCCTTGATGGTGTCGGCCCAACGGCGCTCGCGCTCACCAAGGTCCGAGGTCGCCAGCAGATCGCTGATCGCGAGGATTCCGGTCAGGGGGGTGCGGACCTCATGGGCAAAGGCCGCGAGTGCGGCCTGAACCACGTCTGCCGCGGCAGGTCTTGTGCTCGCCTTGGCACTGGTCTTGGCGCTGCGCTTGCCTGCCACCGCGGCACGCTGCTTTCCACGCGTGGCGGCAAGCGGCTTGGCACGCGACTTCACACGCGACTTGGCACGCCTCTTGGGCAGCCGCCCGGACGACCGCGTGGTGCGCGCGATGCGCGTTTTCGCCGCCATGTTTCCCCTTGAACCCCGGCTGGAGGTCACCATGGCACGGAGCGGCCCAGGGAGTCACGGAGGCGTTTTGCTAAACCCCAGAGAAACTTAACGTAATCCCACCAACGCGCGGATGTCGGCAGGGAGCGCTCCGGCCGCGCGCAACTCGCGCAAACCCGTGGCGCTATTTGATTTGGAGAGTTTTTGCCCCGCCGTATCGCGGATCAGCCGGTGGTGGCGATAGGCGGGCGCGGGCAGGCCGAGCAGCTCCTGGAGCAGGCGGTGGACCGACGTGGCCTGGAACAGGTCCTGACCGCGCACCACCTCGCTTACCCCCTGAAGCGCATCGTCGACGACGACCGAGAGGTGATAGCTCGTCGGCGTCTCCTTGCGCGCCAGGATGACGTCGCCCCAAGCCTGCGGTTCGGCAACAATACTGCCCTGCTCGCCCGCGGGCCCCTTCCCGTCTTCGCGCCAGGCGAGGTCAGCCACATGGCAACAGGCGGCAGCCATGTCGAGCCGCAGCGCATAAGGCACGCCGGACGCGATCAGCCCCGCGCGCTCGTCCGCGGAGAGCGATTTCGCAGTGCCCGGATAAAGCGGCGCGCCGTCCGGATCGCGCGGCCAGGGGCTATCCACCTCGCGCTGTGTCACCAGCTTCGCGATCTCGGCACGGCTTTCGAAGGCGGGATAGACGAGGCCAAGGGCGGTGAGCCTGTCCAGCGCCGCGCGATAGGCGCCAAAATGCTCCGACTGCCGCCGCACCGGCGTCTCCCAGGCGATCCCGAGCCAGGCGAGGTCCTCGTAGATCGCCGCCTCGAACTCTACCCTGCAGCGCGTCGCATCGATGTCCTCGATGCGCAGCAGGAAGCGCCCGCCCGTCTCACGCGCCCGATCGAAGTTGAGCAGCGCGGAGTAGGCGTGGCCGAGATGTAGGTAGCCATTCGGACTAGGGGCGAATCGGAAAACGGGTGGCGTCATGCGACAGACCTCGTCATGGCCGGGCTCGTCCCGGCCATCCACGTTCTTCAGTGCGGCACGACGATCATGTCAAGTTCACCAGCTGATACCCCAACGCCACTCATGCTAAGAATGACGACCGTCCTGGAGAGGCGTCATGGCCGGGACAAGCCCGGCCATGACGCAGACGGAGATCGTGTTCTGAAATGACCATCCACCTCGAAACCCAGTCTGATCTCGAAGAGGCCATTGAGGCGCTGGTCAAGCGTGATACCCGGCTGAAGCCGGTGCTGGAGGTCGCGGGCATGCCGAGCCTACGGCGGCGCGAGCCAGGCTTTGCGGGGCTGGCGCATATCGTCTGCGGCCAGCAGCTCTCGACCGCGAGCGCAGGCGCGATATGGGGACGGTTGAACACCGCCTTCGATCCGTTCGACCATGAGGCCGTGCGCCGCGCGCGCGCCGACCGGCTCGGACGGCTTGGCCTATCGGCCGCCAAGATCAAGACGCTGAAACATCTCGCGCGCGAGCTCGCGGCCGAACGACTGAACCTCGACGTGCTCGCCGAGGAGGACGCCGACGCTGCGCATCACACGCTGATCGCGCTGCCCGGCATCGGGCCGTGGACCGCCGACGTCTATCTGTTGTTCTGCCTCGGCCACGGCGATGCCTGGCCCGCCGGCGACCTCGCCGTACAGGAGGGAATCCGCATCGGGCTGGGTTTGAAAACCCGCCCCACCGAGAAGCAGATGGCGCCGCTCGCCGAACCCTGGCGCCCCCTACGCGGCGCGGCTGCGCATCTGTGGTGGAGCTACTATCGCGCGGTCAAGAAACGCGAAGGCGTCATCGCGGGCGAAGCGAACGCCGTTTTAAACAATGTTGCTGTTGCAAAGCGCTCACGGGTGAAAGAGAAGATGCCGGCACGGAAAAAGCCGGGACCTTCACCATGACATCGACCGACTTCATCGTTGCGCGCAACGACCTCGAGCAATGCAAGCTGATCGAGACCGCAATTCCCGATGCAGCCAAGCTGCCGGCGGATGCGATGCTGGTAAAGGTCGAGCGCTTCGCGTTCACCGCCAACAACATCACCTATGCCGTGATGGGCGACGAGCTGAAATACTGGCAGATCTTTCCGGCGCCGCAAGGCTTCGGCAACATCCCGGTATGGGGATTTGGCGAGGTCATCGCATCGAAACATCCTGGCGTCGCCACCGGAGAGCGGTTGTTCGGCTATTTCCCGATGGCAACGCATCTCGTCATCGAGGCGGTCGACGTGAGCAAGCGCGCTCTTCGCGACGGCGCCGAGCATCGCAAGCAGGTGTCGCCGGTCTATAACGTGTATTCCCGTGTCACCGGGGATCCGGCGTTCGCCGGGCATCAGGGCGATCTCCAGGCGCTGCTGCGGCCGCTGTTCATGCTCTCTTTCCTCGTGGACGATTTCCTCGCCGAGAACGACGATTTTGGCGCGCGCAGTGTGCTGCTCTCGAGTGCATCGAGCAAGACCGCGTTCGGGCTCGCGCATCTCCTGCACAGCCGCGGGCGCAAGGTGATCGGACTGACCTCGGCCGGCAATGCTTCCTTCGTCGGCTCGCTGCCCTGCTACGATGAGGTCGTCACGTATGATCGCGTCAGCTCGCTGCCGACGGATATTCCGGTCGCCTTCGTCGACATGGCCGGCAGCAGCGCGTTGCGGGGCGAGCTGCACCACCACTTCGGCGACCAGACGGCATGCTCACTGCGCGTTGGATTGACGCATCGCGCGACCGACGCCGACGAAGGTGCGCTGCCGGGTGCGAAGCCACGCTGGTTCTTCGCACCGGATCACATGCGCAAGCGGGCGAAGGACTGGGGCCCGGGCGGTATCGACCAACGCTTTGGCGTGGCATGGTCAGGCTTTGCGCCGATGCTCGAAAAATGCCTCGCCGTGATCGAGAGCCGTGGGGCCGAGGCAGTGCAGCAGATCTATCTCGACACGCTGAAGGGGCGTATTCCGCCTGAGCAGGGCCACATGCTTTCCCTACTGGGGTAGTCGGCTTTTGGCTCCTGCCAAAACAGTATAGCGTTGACCTGAGGAAACGCCGCGAAGACGGCCACGAGGTCGCGCATGCTGGACAGGACGAAGGACATTCTTGTGTCCGCGCAAACCTGGCTCGACCAGTTCGAGCAGGCGCTCGGCGACCCCGGTCATGGCGCGCTGCATAAGCTCTTCCTGGCCGACAGCTACTGGCGCGACGTGCTGGCGCTAAGCTGGAACCTGCAAACGATCGCCGGCCGCGACGCGACCGTGCGGGAATTGAGCACGCTCGCACCCGAAGCTGCGCCAAGTTCTTTCGAGATCGCATCGAGCCGCGCGCCGCCGCGCTGGGTGACTCGCGCCGGAACCAAGACGATCGAGGCGATCTTCTCGTTCGAAACCGCCGTCGGACGCGGCAGCGGCATCGTTCGGCTACTGCCCGATGCCGATGACGGCGACCGCCTGAAGGCGTGGACACTGCTCACCGCGCTGGAGCAGCTGAAGGGATTTGAGGAGCAGCTCAACCGGACTCGGCCGCGCGGCCAGGCCTATTCGCGCGACTTCCGCGGGCCGAACTGGCTCGATCTGCGCAAGGCATCCGGCGATTATGCCGATCGAGATCCGGCCGTGCTGGTGATCGGCGGCGGTCAGGCCGGGCTGGCGATCGCGGCGCGGCTGAAGCAGTTGAACGTCGACACGCTGATCGTCGATCGCTGGCCACGCATCGGCGACAATTGGCGCAAACGCTATCACGCGCTCACCCTGCACAACCAGGTGCAGGTCAATCACCTGCCCTACATGCCGTTTCCGGCGAACTGGCCGGTCTATATCCCCAAGGACAAGCTCGCGAACTGGTTCGAGGCCTACGTCGATGCGATGGAGCTGAACTATTGGACCGGTACCGAGTTCGAGGGCGGCACTTACGACTATGCGAAGGAATGCTGGATGGTCACGCTGCGCTGCGCCGACGGCACGACGCGCACCATGCATCCGCGCCATGTGGTGATGGCGACCGGCGTCAGCGGAATCCCGAACATGCCCGATATTCCGAGCCTGAAGGATTTCAACGGCACGCTCGTGCATTCCAGCCGCTATGAGGACGGCGAGAACTGGGCCGGCAAGCGCGCGATCGTCATCGGCACCGGCAATAGCGGCCATGACATTGCGCAGGATCTCTACTCCAGCGGCGCGGAGGTGACGCTGGTGCAGCGCTCACCGACGCTGGTTACCAATATCGAACCTTCGGCACAGCTCGCCTACGCGACCTACAACGAGGGCACGCTCGAGGACAACGATCTGATCGCGACCTCGATGCCGACGCCGCTCGCGGAGAAGACCCATGTGATGCTGACGGAACAGTCGAAGACGCTCGACAAGGAGCTCTTGGACGGCCTGCGGCGCATCGGCTTCAAGCTCGACTTCGGCGAAGGCGGCACGGGCTGGCAGTTCAAATACCTCACCCGCGGCGGCGGCTATTACTTCAACGTCGGCTGCTCCGATCTCGTCGTGAAGGGCGCGATCGGGCTCAGGCAATTCGAGGACATCGAAAGCTTCGTCGCCGAGGGCGCGCGGATGAAGGACGGCGCGATCATATCCGCCGACCTCATCGTGCTCTCAACGGGCTACAAGCCGCAAACCTATCTGGTGCGAAAACTGTTCGGCGATGCCGTCGCCGACCGCGTCGGCCCGATCTGGGGCTTTGGCGACGGCCTTGAGCTGCGCAACATGTATGCGCGCACGAAGCAGCCCGGCCTGTGGTTCATCGCCGGCAGCCTGGCGCAATGCCGCATCAATTCGAGATTCCTGGCGCTCCAGATCAAGGCGATCGAGGAAGGGATGTTGGGGCGAACATAACCCTCGTCATTCCGGGGCGCGCGTCAGCGCGAGCCCGGAATCCATCCATCCGCGCGATATGTTGCACAATGGATTCCGGGCTCGCAACTTTCTCGCGCCCCGGAATGACAGAAGGAGGGACAACCAATGCCAGCCATACTCGGCTCGGGCGAGCATCGTTACCGCGTTGTCGAAAACTGGGCCAAACTGCCGGACGGCTGGCAGCTCACCGACGTCGCGTCCGTCGCGGTCGACAGCAAGGACTGCATCTACGTCTTCAACCGCGGCGCCCATCCGATGGTGGTGCTCGACCGCGAGGGCAATTTCCTGCGCAGTTGGGGTGAGGGACTGTTTAACCGTGCTCACGGCCTGCATATCGACGCCGACGACAATCTCTATTGCACCGATGACGGCGACCACACTGTGCGCAAATGCACGACCGACGGCAAGGTGCTGTTGACGATCGGCATCCCCGAGAAGCCTGCGCCGTTCATGAGCGGCAATCCGTTCCATCGCTGCACCCACACCGCGCTATCGCCGAAGGGCGAGGTCTACGTCTCCGACGGCTACGGCAACGCCCGCGTCCACAAGTTTACACCCGACGGCAAGCTGATGATGAGCTGGGGCGAGCCTGGCACTGATCCCGGGCAGTTCAACATCGTTCACAACATCGCCACCGACACCGACGGTTATGTCTACGTCGCCGACCGCGAGAATCATCGCGTGCAAGTGTTCGACGGCAACGGCAGATACGAGACGCAGTGGAACAACCTGCATCGGCCCTGTGCGCTGTGCTGCTGCGGCGGAAGGAAGCCGACCTTCGTGATCGGCGAGCTCGGACCCGGCATGGCCGTCAACCGCAAGGTGCCCAATCTCGGGCCGCGGCTATCGATCGTCGATGCCAAGGGAAAGCGGATCGCGCGGCTCGGCGGCGAGGACGGGCCGGGGGTTGCGAGCGGAAAATTCCTGGCGCCGCACGGCATCGCGCTGGACTCGAAAGGCGACATCTATGTCGGTGAGGTCGGCGTCACCGACTGGAAGACGAGTTTTCCCGACGAGGAAATGCCGGCGGTGGTGCGCGCCACGCGGTGTCTGCAGAAGCTGGAGCGGCTGCGCTAGCTAGCGTCTTATTGCGTGACCGGCGGCAGCGCCGACGTCCCCGATCACGACCTGTTGTTCCCGGAAGGGGCGCGCAAGCATTCGCCGAGGAAGCGCGCCACCGAATCAGTGGCGCGCCGGCGGATCGGCGGATTGCGGCGCCGTGAATGACTTCTCCGAATAACGGCTTTTTTGCAGCCTGTTCCAGCCCACCGGCGGCCTTAATAAGTCGCTCAACGGGCTTCACAATCCCGTCACGCTGCATGTAGTATGTCAATACATGCTGCTTCGCAGCGTACATGGAGGCCAGGAGCGTTACTTGAACGCACATGTCTCGCAAGGCAGTTGGCCGGTCTTGGTGCTGAATGCGGATTTCCGGCCGCTGAGCTACTACCCGCTGTCTCTCTGGTCGTGGCAGGACGCGATCAAGGCGGTGTTTCTCGATCGCGTCAACATCGTCGCCCACTACGACCAGGCGGTACGAAGTCCGACGTTGGAGATGCAACTACCGAGCGTCGTCTCGCTCAAATCCTTCGTCAAGCCGACCACCCATCCTGCCTTCACCCGGTTCAACGTCTTCCTCCGCGACCGCTTCAATTGCCAATATTGTGGCTCGCCCGAGGACCTCACCTTCGATCACATCATCCCGCGCAGCAAAGGCGGCCAGACCACCTGGGAGAACGTGGTCGCGGCCTGCTCGCCCTGCAATTTGCGCAAGGGGAATCTCACGCCGGCGCAGGCAAAAATGTTTCCAAGGCAGGCCGCGTTTGCGCCGACCGTGCACCAGCTCCACCGCAACGGCCGCCTCTTTCCGCCGAACTATCTTCACGACAGCTGGCTCGATTATTTGTACTGGGATACCGAGCTGGATCCGTAGAGTCTTACTCGCGTTTCTCTTCATGAGTCTGGCAGAGAAGCGCGAACCTGCGGGACCGACCGGCGATTTCCGGCGTTGGCGCTAGCTTGCCGCGGCCGCGGGACGGGAACTTATCGGGCCGCCGGACGTTGTATCCGTATGACAGTCGATCATTCGGTACGCCCGCCCCGCATTCTCACGCCTGACGAGCGCAGGGCGCGCGACGAGGCGCGACGGGCCGATGCGGAGCAGGCCATGCGCGAGCATGAGGCCGCGCAGAAGGCGCTCTATTCCAACATGGAGCGGCTGAGGGCGGAGCGGCGGGCGCGCGAAGCCCGATCGAAAGACCGATAGGCCCGCGTCTCGCGGGCTCGGGGCGCCAAATCCTTTCCGGTTCGTTACCGTCCTTTAAGCCTCCCACGGCAATCTCGGGCCTGATGGGCGATGTAGTTTTGTGCACGCCGCCACCGGGCCGAGATCGTCATGCTTGCCGAAGCGCTGGAGCAGATTCAGTCCTCGCCGTCGAGGCGGGCGATCTATGTGCGGGTCATCCTCGCCGCACTGGCGGCGATCGTCATCGTCAAGACGTTCTGGTTCGCACGCATCGGTCCCTGGCACTTTCGCGAGCTCGCCGATTTCGACGCGTTTCACATCGTGGCACAACGGGTCTGGCTCGGCGATGTCGGCGAGGTCTACCGGCTCGCGACCTTCGGCAAGATGCAGGCAGACGTGGCCGGCGGCACGACCGGTGTGATGCCCTGGACCTACCCGCCGCAATTCGACCTGCTGCTTGCGCCGCTCGCCTTGCTGCCGGTCGGTGCAGCATATCTGATGTTCACCGCCCTAACGCTCGCGCTCTATCTCGTCGCGTTATGGGCGATCGCGCGCGAGAAGCTCGCACAAGTCCTGATCATCTCGTTTCCCGCACTCGTGGTCACGATCGGCTGCGGCCAGAACGGCTTTCTCACCGGTGCGTTGATCGGCCTGTTCTGCCTCACCTTGCAGAAGCGCGCGGTGCTTGCGGGGCTTGCGCTCGGCGCGATGGTCATCAAGCCGCATCTTGCCGTCGCCGCAGCCGTCTATCTCCTGGTGACGCGTCGCTGGACCGCGATCACCGCTGCCGCAGCGGTAGTGCTCGTGAGCTCACTCGTCTGCACGCTGATTTTCGGCCCCCAGATCTGGGCCGCACTTGTAGCCTCGGTGCGGGAGTCGGCGAGCTATCTCGACCAGGGCTTCTACCAGCTCTTCCGGATGATCTCGGCCTATGCGGCGCTGCATACGGCAGGCATACCCGCCACGGGTGCCATCTGGGGACAGATCGCCGTCGCTACGTTCGCGCTGCTTGCGGTCGTGCTCAGCGCCTTGCGCGGGCCCTCGCCAGGCTTCGCGCTCGCCGTCACCGCGATGGCCTCGGTGATGATCAGTCCCTATGCCTATGACTACGACCTGCCGATGCTGGGGATCGGCCTGGCACTCGCGCTCCCGGATCTTGACCACATCGCGTCGACACGCGAACGCAGCGCGATGTACGGGCTGATCCTGCTCGCCGGCGCCTATGGGCTCGCGCTGTCGACGCAGGCGTCGGGGCAGCAAGCCGCACCGGCCATGGCCGGTTTTGCCTTGATGGCCGTGCTCGCGCTGCTGCTGCGATGGCAATTGCGCGATGCGGCAGCCGTTCGCAACGGCAGCGCGGGTCACCTGCCGCGCAGTGCCCTCCGCGATGCCCTCCATGTGCCAGACTAGAAACCGGCGGCCAGGCTGCGCGTTCACCTCTGGACTTCGTTCAGGCGCAGTTTAGTCTCTTCAGACGGAAATCCTGACTTGCGCCTGCCGCCACTCATGGAGGTTCGTCATGACTACTCAAGACAAGGATCACGTCTACAAGATCCTGGAACTGGTCGGATCGTCGGAAAAGTCGATCGAGGACGCGATCCAGAACGCGATCAGCCGCGCTGCAAAAACCATCCGCGAGATGAAATGGTTCGAGGTCGTGCAGACGCGCGGCCATATCGAGAACGGCACCGTGCGCCACTACCAAGTCACGCTGCGCGTCGGCTTCACGCTCGAGGCATGAACCGGCGCGTGACGAAATCGATCACCGGTCGTGGTTCGGGACCCATTCCTCGGCGGTCGAGTCCCAATGATGGGTATCGTCGAAATGCCGCCAGGGCGGTCGCTGGGGTTCGAACTCAGTGGGCATTTTTCGCAGTTGGAAGATGAGCGCACCAAGCCTGGTCGTCCAGCCGCGAGTGCTCTGTTCCAGGTTCGGCCTGTTGACGGTGGTGAGCATCGACACCTCCTTCAAGCAAGAAGCCCGGTCATTCTAGCATCAGCAGAACCATACCGGTGTAAAAAGCTTCACACTCCAGAATGAACCTTTCCAGCTCCTTTTGGGTCAAAAAGGAAGGGCGTGGCGTCCCACATCCATCGGTACCGCAACAGGGGTGTGGTCGGCCGACCGCTCACCAAGCGTAGCGAACGGTGCCCTTGCCTGAGTAAGACTGCGTGACGTTCGAAAACTCGCCTTCAAACGTTCCCGCGGCCGACCAGCCGTTCAGCCATTTCATTTCCACGGACGCGGTCGTAAGTGCTGAGTCGCGCGCCTGCGCGGCGCCGTTGACGACGAAACTTGCGCCGGGCAGCGCCACGAAGGTCGCAGCGATCGAACGGTCCGGACTGAAATCATGCGCCCAGGCAAAACGGCCGCGCAACGTCAGCACGCCGTCCGGCATGGCGAAGGACTTGTCGGTGCGCATACCCAACTCGCTGCGAGTGTCGGTGACGCTCGTTGACGCGTAGCTCAACGCGAATGCTGACGTGCCGGAGATAACCTGCTCGGCATAGGCCGGCAGATCGAACGTCGTGAACTGCGCCGCGCCATAGGGCGTGAGGCCGATCCCGCCGATCCACGGCGCGACGAAGCGATAGCCGCCTTCGAGGCGGCCGGAAAACGCATTGGCGTTGAATTCGGCGCGCAGATGATCGGCGCCGGCGATCGTCACCGTGCGATCGGTGGTGATGTCCTGCCAGCCATAGGCAAGCGCGGCGGAGATGTACGCCGGACCATTGGTGTGGCGCAGATAGGCGCCGGCCTGGAACAGGTCGGAGCGGCCGGAGCCGAGACCGCTCGCGACGCTGAAATTGGTCCCGCCGCCGGCCAGCGCAAAGCCGGCGAGCGTATGTGCCGAGACTTGGTAATCAGCTCCGACGGCGGTGCCAAACACGCGACTCGTGGTGTCGTTCGAAGCCGTCACCGTGTTGCCGTCGGTCGCTTGCGCCCCGCCGAAGCCTGCGGCCCACACGCTCCAGCGCGGCTCGAAGCTCTTCGGCGGCGCCTTGGTGACCATGGCAAAGGCGTCGGTCCGCTTGCGTGCGGCGTAAGCGCTGACGTCATCCTCGTCTGCAAAGCCGGACACGCCGCCGGTCGACTCCATTCCGCCGCTGTGCGCCGCGGAGGGATCGGTCAGCAGACCCATGAACTGGCCCATGGCATTGAACGTCGTCTGCTGCGAGGCGGTGGCGAGCTCTCCGGAGGCTTGCGCCAGGCCGGCCGGCGTCAGCGCGCCATAGAGAAGCGGAATGCTGCCATTGGCATTGAATAAACTGCTCAGCGCGTTGCCGACCGCCTGCTGATTGCCGTTCAACCCACCAGGAATCGCAAAATTCAGGATCAGGTTGAGATAGGCATCGTGGGCGTCATAGCTCAGTGTGGCGTCGAAGTTCGTCGGCAGGTTGGTGTGGACGACGGTCGATGCGAAGGTCCCGGACACGCCACCGCTCGCGGTGAGGATGGTGTAGGTCTTGCTGATGTAGCTGCCGCTGGCGAACACCGCATTGACCGTGGCGCCGCCGAGCGTCGCCGTTCCGGTGACACTCGCATAGGATGCCGTCGACGGGTTGACCTGAACGAGATAGATCGCACCCGACTGGAAGGCGAGATTGCCATTGATCGTCATCAAGCTGCCGGGCGTGCCGTTGCCAGGCGCAAACGTGCCACCGCTGTTGACATAGGTGTCGCCGACTGAACCGCTGCCGGTCAGCGTGCCGCCGCTGTTGACGGTGGGATCGCTGAGCGTGCCGATGACATCGAGGATGCCGCCGTTGACCGTCGAACCGCCGGTGTAGGTGTTCGTACCGGTCAGAACCGTCGTGCCGCTCGTCGTGGTCAGGCTCGCGCTGCCGCCGATGCCGTTGAGGACACCGCCGGTCGAGGTGATCGCCGCATTCAGATTGCCGTTCTGGATCGTTCCGCCGGCGAGACTGACAGCCGCCTGCGTCTGCGTCGTGCCGCCCAGGTCGAGCGTGCCGCCAGCAACCGTCGTCGTGCCGGTCACAGCACCGAGCGTGCCAGCCCCTGAGAGCTGCAAGGTGCCCGCCGAAATGGTCGTGCCGCCGGAATAGGTATTGGCGCCTGAAAGCACCAGCGTGCCCGGCCCCGCCATCTCGAGAAAACCGGGCGAGGTGCCATCGGAAATCACGCCGGAGATGGTCTGCGTCGTCGCGGAAGGCGGCGTGAAGGTCGGATCGCCGGAGATCGTGATGTTGTTCGCGATGGTGAAATTGCCGGTGCTTGCGAAAGAGAGCGTCGTCCCTTCGGCCATCGCGAGCGTCCCGGTGCCGAGCGCGGCATTGTTGCCGACCACGAGCGTGCCAGCGTTCAGCGTCGTGCCACCGGAATAGGCGTTGGCTCCGGTCAATGCCAGCGTGCCGCTGCCGAGCTTGGTGAGGCCGCCACTTCCGTTGATCTGTCCCGATAATACCCCATCAAAGGATTGGATATCGATACTGCCACTGCCGGCATTCAAGGTGATCAAGCGCGCCGAACTGAAGCTCGCGCCCCATTGCAGGGTACCGCCGCCGAAGGTGAGTGTACCAGTGGCAGAACCAAACGTGCTATCTGCGCTGACGTTCAGCGTGCCTTGGTTGATGGCCCAGGATGTCACGGCACTGGTCGAGCTGGTGAGGGTCCATGTGCTGGCGCCGGTCTTCACGAACGTTGCGAAGCCCTGAAATTGCGCGGACGATCCGATCGTCGAGGCGTCGAAGCTGCTATTGGTCGATCCGCCGAGTTGCAACTTATCGGAGCCGGTGCCAACCACATTGCCTGTGATGGTTGAGCCCGCATGCAGCTCCAGCACATTGCTGCCGCCGGTAAAAGTAATGGCGTTGGCGCGCGTCACGCCATCGCCGGCCAATCCGCCAGTGATCGTGCCGCTATTGGTAATCTGGAGGTTCGAGCCGGTAACGCCGGCTCCCCCGGCACCATTACTGGCACCTTGAGAGGCATAGCCGCCATTAGCGCCAATGCCGCCATTCCCGCCAGTGATCGTCCCAGCGTTGATTAGCCCAGCACTTATGAGCGACACGCCGGCACCGCCATCGCCACCGTTGCCAGTCCCGCCGCTGCCGCCGTTGCCGCCGCTCCCGCCGCTTATCGTATTGTTATTGGTGACGTTGTAGCCAGCGGTCGCCGTGCCAAGGCCGATACCGCCGCCGCCGCCGGAGCCGCCTCCGATATTGAAGGACACACTGCCTGATCCGCCGTTGCCGCCGTTGCCGGCGATGATCGTCCCAGAGTTCACGTAGCCGCTGCCACCTGTCAGCACGACGCCGTAGCCGCCGGCTCCGCCGCCGCCACCACCGCCGCCATTTGAAGCCCCATGGCCGCCATTCCCGCCGCTGCCGCCGGTAATCGTCGAGGCGTTACTGCCCCCGGAAACAACCGCCCCATGGGCACCGCCTCCGCCACCGCCTGCGCCGGCGGTGCCGCCGGATCCCCCGTCGCCGCCATTGATGCTGCCAGTGCAGCCGGCCTGCCCTTGACCACAGCCTGCTGTTCCGCCGGAAATGCTTGCGCTGCCGCCAGCACCGCCGTTACCGCCGATCGATCCGCTGCCGCCGCCGCCAGAGTTGCCGCCCCCCGATGAAGCGGAGCCGCCGCTGCCGCCGGCCGTTATCAGATTGCTGGCGCCGCCCGTTACGCCGCTGCTACCATCGCCACCAACGACCTGAGCGAAAGCGGGCCATGACACCAGCATCAGTAGCATCGATGCCGCAGGCAGCGACAGCGTAGATCGCCAGCGCCCGGGATCGGCGGAGCCAAATGCGTTGCTGGCGTATATCTGCGAGCGCCCAGACGACGCGAAGTGTGGCGCTATGCACGATCGGCAGGCCGCAGCCTTCACAAGCTCGAGGGCCTTGCCTTGCAGCCGACTAACCAACAACCCCATTCGCAACTGCAGGCCGAACCTCATTTCCGAGCTATGTAATCTGGCGGTCATAACGAAATCCTCGGACCCGAACTGTGGCGCGCTCGATTAAAGAATAGGCAGCGGCGATAAACGTACTTGAGACAATCCTTAACTGGCAGTCTGCGCGGCCCATGTGCCCGGAGTCTCAGCGGCAGATTCATGCCGCCACTGATGCAATCGCGTCACAACCTGCGAATGCGCCTTGCCACACCGTTGCTACGTGTGATCCGGATGGCTGGATTCGCTTGTCAATGTCTGTGCTCCGGATGGCCTTTCGTCCGGCCGCGGATCAAGCCGGCTTTTCAATTTTCGCGAAGGGTCAACGAAAAAGCCGCTCACCAAGCGTAGCGAACCACGCCCTTGCCGGCGTAAGAGCGCATCACGTTCGAGAACTCGCCTTCAAACGTCGCCGCCGCCGACCAGCCGTTCAGCCATTTCATTTCGACCGATGCGGTGGTGAGCGCGGAGTCGCGCGCCTGCGCGGCACCGTCGACGACGAAGCTGGCGCCGGGCAGCGCCTGGAAGGTGGCGGCGATCGAACGATCCGGATTGAAGTCGTGCGCCCACGCAACGCGCCCGCGCAGCGTCAAGACGCCATCGGGCATGGCGAAGGATTTGTCGCTGCGCAGGCCGAGCTCACTGCGGGTGTCGGTGACGCTTTTTGACGCGTAGCTCAACGCGAACGTTGGCGAGCCCGAGACAACCTGCTCGGCATAGGCCGGCAGCTCGAACGTCGTGACTTGGGCCGCGCCATAGGGCGTGATGCCGATGCCGCCGATCCACGGCGCGACGAAGCGATAGCCGCCTTCGAGGCGGCCGGACCAGGCATTGGCGTTGAACTCGGCGCGCAGATGGTCGGCGCCGACGATGGTCACCGTGCGATCGGTGGTGATGTCCTGCCAGCCATAGGCCAGCGCGGCGGAGATATAGGCCGGACCGTTGTTGTGGCGGAGATAAGCGCCGGCCTGGAACAGGTCGGAGCGGCCGGAGCCGAGGCCGTTGACGTTGAAGCCAGTGCCGCCGCCGGCCAGCGCGAAGCCGAGAAGCGTGCTCGACGAGAACAGATAGTCGGCGCCCACCGCCGTGCCATAGACGCTGCTCGTCGTATTGTTCGATCCAACCACCGCATTGCCGTCGGTCGATTGCGAGCCGCCAAAGCCCGCAGCCCATACGCTCCAGCGCTGCTCGAACGTCTTCGGCGGCGCCTTGGCGATCATGGCAAACGCGTCGGTGTGCTTGCGTGCGGCGTAGGCACTGACATCGTCCTCGCCTGCAAAACCGGTCGCACCGCTCACAGCGTCCGCGCCACCATTCCGCTGCAGGAAGGGATCGGTGAGCAGGCCCATGAACTGGCCCATCGCATTGAACGTCGTCTGCTGCGCGCCGGTCGCGCTCTTACCGGAGGCCTGGGTCAGTGCACCTGCCGACAGCACACCATAGATCAGCGGAATGCTGCCGTTCGTGTTGAAGTAGTTGGTCAGCGCGTTGCCGACCGCCTGCTGATTGCCGTTCAACCCACCAGGAATAGCGAAGTTCAGGATCAGGTTGAGATAGGCGTTGCTGGCGTCGTAGCTCAGTGTGGTGCGGAAGTTCGTCGGCAAGTTGGTGTTGACGACGGTTGGATCAAAACTGCCGCTGACCCCGCCCGCTGCGGTGAGGATCGTATAGGTCTTGCTGACATAGCTGCCGCTCGCGAACACCGCGTTGACGGTCGCGCCGCCGAGCGTCGCCACACCGGTGACGCTCGCAAAGGACGCCGTCGCCGGATTGAGCTGGACCAGATAGATCGCGCCCGACTGGAAGGCGAGATTGCCAGTTACCGTCATGAAGCTGCCCGGCGTGCCGTTGCCGGGCGCAAACGTGCCACCGCTGTTGACATAGGTGTCGCCGACTGAACCGCTGCCGGTCAGCGTGCCGCCGCTGTTGACGGTGGGATCGCTGAGCGTGCCGATGACATCGAGGATGCCGCCGTTGACCGTCGAACCGCCGGTGTAGGTGTTCGTACCGGTCAGAACCGTCGTGCCGCTCGTCGTGGTCAGGCTCGCGCTGCCGCCGATGCCGTTGAGGACACCGCCGGTCGAGGTGATCGCCGCATTCAGATTGCCGTTCTGGATCGTGCCGCCGGCGAGACTGACAGCCGCCTGCGTCTGCGTCGTACCGCCGAGGTCGAGCGTGCCGCCAGCAACCGTCGTCGTGCCGGTCACAGCACCGAGCGTGCCAGCCCCTGAGAGCTGCAAGGTGCCCGCCGAAATGGTCGTGCCGCCGGAATAGGTATTGGCGCCTGAAAGCACCAGTGTGCCCGGCCCCGCCATCTCGAGAAAACCGGGCGAGGCGCCATCGGAAATCACGCCGGAGATGGTCTGCGTCGTTCCGGACGGCGGCGTGAAGGTCGGATCGCCGGAGATCGTGATGTTGTTCGCGATGGTGTAATTGCCGGTGCTTGCGAACGACAGCGTCGTCCCCTGAGCCATCGCGAGCGTCCCGGTGCCGAGCGCAGAATTGTTGCCGACCACGAGCGTGCCGGCGCTCAGGGTCGTGCCGCCACTATAGGTGTTGGCAGCCGACAGCGTCAGCGTGCCGCCAATGCTCTTGGTGATCGCGACGCTGCCACCCTGATCGGCCACATCGGTCCCGCCGCCCGGATTGGTGCCGCCGGAGCCGATGTAGTCGGCGATGGCATCGGCAATCGACTGGTTGCCTGAGCCGAAGCCGAGCACGGTGCTCGAGCCGCTGGTGCCTTGGAAGAAGATGCCGGAGCCGAACGCCGAGCCGGAGCCGCCACCATTGAAGCCGCTGCCGCCGGATACACTGCCCGCCACCTGGGAGAGATCCCCCTGGACGGTGACCGTTCCGCCGCTCTGCACGAAGATTGCGCCGCCCGCGCCGAGGCCACCGCCGCCACCGGAATTAGAATTCACGCCAATACCACCGTTGCCGGCACCGAAGCCGCCTGCGCCTGCTGTTGCTGTGCTGCCATACGTGAACCCGCCACCGCCGCCCCCAAACCCGCCGGCCCCGCCAGTCTGAACAGCGCTGCTGGACGCCGAGCCGCCGCCGCCTCCATATCCGCCAGCGCCGCCTCTTGCCGATGAACCCGCATTGGCGGCACCGCCACCGCCGCCGAAACCGCCAGCCCCCCCAACAACGCTTCCGGAATCAGAGGCAGCTCCGCCGCCGCCGCTGGCAAATCCGCCGGTACCGCGCGTCACATTAGCGGCTCCGCTGACGACCGTGGCTGTCCCGCCATTTGGGCCGCCGCCATTGAACGAGGCGCTTGGCGCGTCGGAGCCGACGAAAAGGCCTCCACCGCCGCTCGGGACGTTTGCATTGCCCTGTCCGCCCGCCGCCGCCTCCCCCTCCCCCCGGTCCGAGCACCGCGTTGCCACCGTTCGCGTGGGCGTTTGACACCGCGACGTTCGACAGGGTCAATGCCCCGTTGCTGGAGACGAAGACCGCGCCGCCGAGCCCGGCGCCGGCACCGGAGCCCAAGCCGCTTCCCCCCTGCGCCACTGCGTTGGCGATGGATAAATTCTTCAACGTGACCGCGTAGGTCGAGCCGGTTGTGCCGGCATCGCCGATGAAGAAAGGCCGATAGATGCCCGCTCCGCTGATGGTCGGATTGTTGCCGTTGCCGTCAATGGTGACGTTCTTGGTGATGATCGGCAATTCGCTCTGGAGCGTGATGGTGCCACCGACCTGGAACAGGATGGTGTCGCCGCTGGCGGCACTAGTCATGGCGGCACGGAGGCTGCCTGCACCGCTGTCGGCCGTGGTCGTCACCACCAGGGTCGCTGCGCGCGCCTCGCTGGGAAGGCCGATCGTCATCACTGCCGCTGTGACCCCGGCAAGCGCTACGCGCAAACAGGCGACGAGCCGGAAGCTCGCATACCCAATCGGCAGGCAGAACGGCGGGCCTAATCTGGTTGTCATGGAAAGCCTCGGACGCAAATCCAGCCGCACCCGACCAAGAAACAGGCAGCGACAATAAACGAAACTGGAACGGGCTTAGCAGGCAACCCGCGCGGCCGATGTGCCCAGAGTCTCAGCCGCCAATTCCCACCGGTACTGATGCAATCGCATCACAACTTCCGCGCACGCCTTGCCAATTCCACACGATTGCTCGAAGCTGGCCGGGTCATTTAGATACGGCGTTTGGATGTCTGTGCTCCGGATGGTCTTCGTCCGTGCGGCTTGGCTTGGTCGGGGGACGGGATGGACGGAGCGTCAGCGAACGCGGGCACGCGATCGAGCGACGGCACACATGAGGGCTTACGCGGCCCGGAGGCGGTGAAACAGCTTCGCGTCATGCTCGCAGATCTCTGCGACCTGATCCCGCTCACCGCCGAAGCAGATTTCCATTTCACCTCGCGGACAAAAATGATCGGCAATGCCCTGCTGGTGGAGTCGCTGGTCAGCGATCTGGAATATGACCGGACGCCGGCACACATCGCCCGGGGAGGGCTCGATCACTATAACATCGCCCTGTGCGTCGAAGGTGAGATGTGGTTCGGCTCCGGCCGGCGCGAAGTGACGTTGAGGCCCGGCGACATCTGCCTGCTCGACATGGGCCAGCCGAACCGCACGGTGCAACGCGGCGGCGGCGGTCGAACCCGGATCATCGCGATCATTCTGCAACGCGCGATGCTGGTCCCACGCCTTGCGCATCCTGACTCGGCGACGGCGATCTTGCTGCCGTCGGACCACCCCCATGCACGTCTGCTCGGGAAACACTTCGCGGCGCTGATGCTGGCTCCGGCCCCCGAGGCCGGCAGCGCCGAGGCCACGATCGAGGCGATCGCGGAGATCGTCGCGGCGGTTGCCGGCGGCGCGGCCGACATTGCCGAGGGCGTTGAGCGGGCCGAGCGGCATCTTTATCTCACGATGATCAAGCGCCACATCGCCGGCCATCTCACCGACACGCTCACTGCCGGCGAGCTCTGCCGCCAATTCCAGATTTCGCGCGCGAGCCTCTACCGGCTGTTCGAAGCCGACGGGGGCCTGGCGCATTACATCAGGGAGCAGCGGCTCAACCACGCCCTGCGACTCCTGATATCTCCGGCCGCGCAGGACACACGCCTGATCGATCTCGCCGTTGAATTGCACTTCAGCAGCGACTCCACTTTCATCCGGGCCTTCCGCCGAAAGTTCGGCCTGACGCCGGGCGAACTCAGGGAGATGTACGATACGTGGCTGCGCGAGACCGGCGCGGTGCCGGCCGTCGACACGGTGCTGCATCAACTGGCCCGTCGGCGCGCGCCGTAGACGTCTGATCAGGCGAGCTCCACGCCGCGGCGCTCGGGGATCAGCGCGAGCAGCGCCACGATGTCGAGGATGTAGAGCAGCGCGAGCCCGGCGATCGCGGTCGGGAAGCCATAGGCCGCGCTGACGATGCCGACCACCAGTGGACCGAAACCGGCGACCGCGCGACCGACATTGAAGAACACGTTCTGCGCGGTGGCGCGCGCCGCGGTCGGATAGAGCTCGCTCATCAGCGCGCCGTAACCGCCGAGCATACCGTTGACGAAGAAGCCCATCACGGCGCCGCCGACCAGCAGCGCCGTCGCGGCTGTCAGCTGCGAATAGACCACCACCATGATGGCCGCGCCCAGCATGTAGGTCAGGAATGCAGGACGGCGGCCTAAGCGATCGGCAGCGTGGCCGAACAGGAAGATGCCGAGCGCCATGCCGGCGATGGTGACCGATGTCCAGACCGCCGATTGCGTCAGACCATAGCCGAACCGCGTGGAGAGATAGTTAGGCAACCAGATCATGATGCCGTAGTAGCCGAAATTCTGCACCGAGCAGAGGATGATCAGCCCGAGGCTGATTTTGGTCGTCTCTCTATCGGCCACGAGCGCGCGAAGCGAAGAGGCCGCATCCGTCGCTTTCGCCTTGTGCGCCATGAAGACATCGGGCTCGTGAAGTTTCCGCCGGATCACATAGGCGACCAGCGCCGGAAACACGCCGAGTGCGAACATCCCGCGCCAGCCGATGAGGGGCAGCAGGATCGGCGTCACCAGCGCCGCGATGAGCACGCCGAACTGCCAGCCGAGACCGACATAGGATGTGGCCCGCGCGCGTTTCTCAGCGGGCCAGGCCTCCGCCACCAGCGCCATGCCGATGCCGAACTCGCCACCGAGACCAATGCCGGCGATGGCCCGGTAGGTCAGGAGATCCCAGTACCCCTGCGCGAATGCGCAGAGGCCAGTGAAGATCGCAAACAGCACGATGCTCCAGGTCAGGACTCGGACCCGGCCAAGCCGGTCCGACAGCATGCCGAAGACGAAGCCACCGAGCACTGCGCCGACCAGCGTCCCCGTCACCAGCGAGGCAGCCTGGGGTTGCGTGAGATGGAGGTCCTTCGAAATCGCGCTCAGCATGAAGCCGAGGATGAGAAGGTCGAACCCATCCATGGCGTAGCCCAGCGCCGAGCCCCACAGCGCCCGGCGTGCCAGGGCGTCGACATCCCCTGCACGGGATGCGAGCGGTGCTTCGGCTCCAGTGAGACTAACGCCCGGCATCTGGCTCATTGCTCCCCCGCTCCCAGACCGACACCGGCGAGATCGCGTCCCCCATTACGGCCGCACCCTACACCTCAGACCAGATGACACGCCACGGCGTGACCGCTCGCCCCCTCCTTCAGCTCCGGCGCGCTCTCCGAGCAGCGCGGCTGGGCAATCGGGCAGCGGGTGTGGAAGTGGCATCCCTTTGGCGGATTCATCGGGCTCGGCACGTCGCCCTTCAGGCGGATGCGGTTGCGCTTGAGCTTGGGGTCGGGCACCGGCACCGCGGAGAGCAGCGCCTGCGTATAGGGATGCTGCGGATGGCGGTAGAGATCGCTCGCTTTCGCCAGCTCGACGATGCGGCCGAGATACATCACGGCGACGCGGTCGGAGATGTGCTCGACCACCGAGAGGTCGTGCGCGACGAAGAGATAGGTGAGGTTCAGCTCGGCCTGGAGGTCCTCCAAGAGATTGATCACCTGCGCCTGGATCGAGACGTCAAGCGCGGAGACCGGCTCGTCGCAGACGATCAGCTTCGGCTCGACCGCGAGCGCGCGCGCGATGACGATGCGCTGGCGCTGGCCGCCGGAGAATTCATGCGGGTAGCGGCGCATGTGCTCAGCCTTCAGCCCGACCTTCACCAGGAGGCCCGCGACGCGCTCCTCGCGTTCCTTGGCCGATGAGGCAAGGTTATGGATGGTGAAGGCTTCGCCGAGGATCGCGCCGACCGTCATGCGCGGATTGAGCGAGGCGAACGGATCCTGGAACACGAGCTGCATGTTCCGCCGCATCGCGCGCAGATCATTGCCACTGAGCTTGCGCACGTCCTGGCCGTCGAAGGTGACCTCGCCTTCGGTCGGCTCGATCAGGCGCAGCACGCAGCGGCCCGTCGTGGACTTGCCGCAGCCGGATTCACCGACGAGACCGAGTGTCTCGCCGCGATTGAGCGAGAACGACACGCCGTCGACCGCATAGACGCTGGCGACCTGACGCGACAACAGGCCGCCGAGCACGGGAAAATGCTTCTTGAGCCCGGAGACGCGCAGCAAGGGTTCGCTCATGACGCGTCTCCCAGATGACAGGCCATGCGGTGGCCGGGCGCGATTTCGCGCAAGCGCGGCTCCTTCTCGGTGCAGATGCTCATGGCGTGGCGGCAGCGCGGCGCAAAGCGGCAGCCGACCGGTGGGTTGATCAGGATCGGCACCGAACCGCCAATCGCCTCGAGGCGCGTCTTGTGCTCGCTGGCGAGATCGATGCGCGGGATCGAGCGGATCAAGCCTTGCGTATAGGGATGACGGGGATCGCCGAACAGGTCGTCGACGAGCGCCTCCTCGACCACCTTTCCGGCATACATCACGACGACGCGCTGCGCAGTCTCGGCGACGACGCCCATGGCATGGGTGATCAACATCACCGCCATGCCGAAGCGCTCCTTCATGTCCTGGAGCAGGTCGAGGATCTGCGCCTGGATGGTGACGTCGAGCGCTGTGGTGGGCTCATCCGCGATGACGAGCTTGGGCTTGCAGGCGAGCGCCATCGCGATCATCACGCGCTGGCGCATGCCGCCGGAGAACTGATGCGGATAGTGATGCACGCGGCCTTCGGCATTCGGGATCTGCACCAGCTTGAGCATCTCGATGGTGCGCTCGAGCGCCTGCTTCCTGGTCACCGCCTCATGGCGGCGCAGGCTCTCGGCGATCTGCTCGCCGACGGTCAGAACCGGATTGAGCGAGGTCATCGGCTCCTGGAAGATGAAGCCAATCTGCTTGGCTCTGATATCATCGAGCTGCTGGCTCGTCAGCGGCACGAGATCGCGGCCCTCAAAGATGATCTCGCCGGCCGCGATGCGGCCGGGCGGCATCGCGATCAGCTTCAGGATCGACATCGCGGTCACGGTCTTGCCGCAGCCGGATTCGCCGACGACGCAGAGCGTCTCGCCCTTGTTGATCGAGATGTCGACGCCGTCGACGGCCTGCAAAATGCCGTCGTCTGTCGAAAAGTGGGTCTTGAGACCTTTGATTTCGAGCAGCGGCGCCATCAGATCACCCGTCGCGCATCGAGCGCGTCGCGCAGGCCGTCGCCAATGAAGTTGATGGCCACCACGGCGATGAAGATCGCGCCGCCCGGAAACAGCGCCCAGTGCGGGCCGATGTCGAGAAAATCCTTGGCATCATAGAGCAGCCGTCCCCAGGTCGGGGTATCCGGCGGAAAGCCGAGGCCGAGGAAGGACAGCGTCGATTCCGCGATGATCGCGGCCGCAACATCGATGGTGCCGGCGATGATCACGGGACCCACGGCATTGGGCAGGATGTGCCGCACCACCTGCCGCACCGGGCTTGCCCCGAGCGCGCGCGCCGCTTCGACGAACTCCTTCTCGCGGATCGACAGGAACTGCGCGCGCACCAGACGCGCGACAGGCATCCAGCGCAGGCCGCCGATGACAAGCACGATCAGAATGAAGATGCCGCCTTCGGGACCGAACATCGCCTTCAGCCCATCGCGGAAGAGATAGATGAGCAGCAGCAAGAGCGGCAATTGCGGCAGCGACAGGAAGAGGTCGGTGAGCCACATCAAGCCATGTCCGAGCGCACCGCGCGACATGCCCGCGAGCGCGCCGATCAGCGTGCCGACGAACACCGAGACCAGCATCGCGGCAAGGCCCACCGCAAGCGAGATGCGGCCGCCATAGATCATGCGCGCCAGGAGATCCTGGCCGAGATCATCGGTGCCGAAGGGATGGGCGAGCGACGGTCCCTGCATGCCCGCCACGATGTCGATGTCGTTGATCTTGACGTGCCAGAGGAACGGACCGATCAGCACGGCGAGGATCAGCACCAGCAGCAGGAACGTGCTGATCACGGCCATCCGGTGGCGGCGAAAACGCCGCCACGTCTCGCGCCAGGGCGAATAGACGGCCCGCTCGGGAGCCTTCTCAGCGGAGGGAGATGCGAGGGTCAAGCCAGCCATACAGGACGTCCGCGATGAGATTGAAGAGCACAACGAGACACGCGAAGACGAAGGTGACGGCCATCACCACGGGCGTGTCGTTGGCGAGAATGGAGGAGATCAGCAGCGAGCCTATGCCGGGGATACGGAAAATCTGCTCGGTGACGATGGCGCCGCCGAACACGGCCGGCATCTGCAACGCGATGAGCGTCACGACCGGGATCATCGCATTGCGCATCACGTGCTTGACGATCACCTTCGCCTGGCCAAGTCCCTTGGCGCGCGCGGTCGTGACATAGTCAAGCCGGATCACGTCGAGCATGGCCGAGCGCACGAAACGAGTCATGGACGCCGCCTGGAACAGGCCAAGCACGGCTACCGGCATGATCGCCTGCCGGATCATCTCCAGCACCCAGCGGATGCCGGTCGCGTTAATGTCGGTGGAATAGACCAGCGGCAGCCAGTCCAACGTGACCGAGAAGATCAGGATGAACAGAATGCCGGTGAAGAAGGTCGGCAGCGAGAAGCCGACGAAAGCGAGCGTGTTGGCGATCTGGTCGAACAGCGAGTAGGGCTTCGTCGCCGCGTAGACGCCGACGGGGATCGCAACCAGCAACGCGAGGATCTGCGCCGAGCCGATCACATAGAGCGTGGCCGGCAGGCGCTGGAGGATGAGCTGGTCGACGTTCATTCGGCTGACGAAGGAGAAGCCCCAGTCGCCATGCGCCATGGCGGAGAGCCAGTGCAGGTAGCGAAGATAGATCGGATCATCGAGGCCGAACTTCGCCCGAAGTGCGGCAGCGACTTCGGGCGGCACGTTCGGATTGGTCGCCAGCTCCGAGAACGGATCCCCCGGGGCAAGCGCCAGAACCACGAACAGCACCAGCGAGATGCCGAGCAGGCTCGGAATGGCAATCAGCAAGCGACGCAGGACATACTGACTCATAGGAAAAGATCCCGTCTATGCCCTCGCGATCATACCTCCCGGTACCAGTCGAACAGGTTGTCGGTCTCGTTGGCCCAGCCGCTGATGATGCACACCAAATTGTTGGCGGCGGCTTCCACCTTGAGGCGATGCTGCACGGGGATGAAGACGACCTCCTTGATCAGGAGATCATTGGCCTTGATGTAGAGCTCCGCGCGCTTGAGCGGATCCATCTCGGCTTCCGCGGCCGCGATGATCGCGTCGTAGTCCTTGTTGGCCCAGCGCGAGAAATTCGGGCCCTGCCACTTGTTCTCCTTGGTCGCAACGTTGTCCGACGTATAGCGGCGCATGTGCTGCGCCGGATCCGGCTGGCTCATGGGGATCTGAAACATCTCCATGTCGGCATAGAACTTCGGATAGGTGTCGGGATTGCCGACGTCGGAGGAGAAGAACACGGAGGCGACGACCGATTTCAGCTCGACGTCGATGCCGGCCTTCTGGCAGGCTTGCTTGACGATGGCCTGGGTTTTCTGGCGCGGGCCGTTGATCGAGGTCTGGTAGAGGAGCTTCAGCTTCTTGCCGTCCTTCTCGCGGATGCCGTCCGCGCCGGGTTTCCAGCCGGCGTCATCCAGCATCTTCGACGCCTTCTCGATGCTGAACTCCCAGGTGTTGTTCTTGGAGACGAACTTTTCTGGACCGTTGAGGAAGTTGGCCGTGGTGCGGCCGGCGCGGCCGTAGATTGCCTTCTTGACCGCTTCGCGATCGACCAGCAGCGATAGCGCCTTGCGCACCGCGGGATCGGAGAACAGCGGATGCTTGGTCTTCATCGAGGAGCGCTCGCCGTCCACCTCGGTGTTGGGATCGGTCGAGTTCAGCACGATGAACTCGGTGTCGCCACCGACAGCGTAGACCGCCTTGCCCTTGCCGCCCTTCTCGAGCCGCAGCAGCACGTCGTCTTCGACCTGAATGTTGTAGCCAAAATCATATTCGCCGGTCTGGATCACCGCGCGCGCCGCCGAGACGGCATCGCCGCCGCCCTTCATCTCGAGCGTGTCGAAATAGGGACGGTTCGGCATGTGATAGTCGGGATTGAGCTCACCGCGAACGAGATCGCCCGGCTTGAACTCGATGAATTTGTACGGGCCGGTACCGACGGGCGAGAGGTTGTTCGGCGCTTCACGGGATTTGGCGCCCTTGTAGGCTTCAAACAAATGCTTGGGGATGATCGGTCCGACCGCAGCGCCGACGAAGGCGTCGGCCCAGAACGGGGTCGGCTTGGGAAACAGAATACGGACCGTGAGATCGTCGACCTTCTCGACCTTGATGTCGCGATAGACTGCGATGCTCGTTGCTGCCGTGGCAGGATCGCTGGCATATTCCCAGTTGAACACGACGTCGTCGGCAGTGAACGGCTTGCCGTCATGCCATTTGACGCCGGGCTTGAGCTTCCACGTCACCGACTTGCCGTCGGCGGCAAGTCCGCCGTTCTGGATCGATGGGATCTCGGCGGCAAGAACGAGCTTCATATTGCCGTCGGGATCCCAGCAGCCCAGCGGCTCATAAAAAAGGCGCGAGCCATCCTGATCCTTGGTGCCGGTGGCGAAATGCGGGTTGAGCAGGGTCGGGCCCTGCCACCACAGCAGCTTCAGCGCGCCGCCGCCACCACGCTTGGTGGGTTTGTAGGTCGAGGGTGCCTCGGCCATAGCGACGCCGCCGAGCGCGAGAATCTGGTTGGCCAAAGGCGCGGTCAGGCCGACAGCGGCCATGCGCTTGATGAAGGCGCGGCGATCCATCCGGCCGTCCGCCACCTTGTCGATCATTGCACGCAGTTTCTTGTCCAGCATGGTTGTCCCCCGTCTGGTTCCGGTATGGATGCAGGCGGCCGCAAGGGCGGCCGCCCGGTTAGCTGGCGGTAGATGGCACACCGAATGGGGCGCGCGTCAACTGCGACCGTGTGTATGCAAACGGTCTTCTGGCTGTCGCTTGGGCAAAACTCTGTTCCGCCGCTCAACCGTTCGGCAATTCGGCGGCAAAACGCCCGCTAATCAACGCTGCACTGCGAAAAATATGTTCGGCAGATCAGACGAAGTAACGAGACAGAATTCTACACCACGGACATATCCAGCGGTGGCGCAACATGGTCCGGCAGCGGACAGACATAAGGTGTCTTGGCCGTGCGCTTCTTCAGGTCTGCTTTCGCAGCCTTGATCAGCTCCGGCTCCGTGAGCGCCTTGATGCCGAGACCGGCCATCGCCTTGGCGGCCTGAACCATCGCCTTGTGGGCGTGCGGGCTCTTGCCCTGCGCCACCACCTGCCAGGTGTGGAACGGCGTGCCGATTGCAACCGTCGGTGCGTGGACCTGCACCGTCGGCACAACCCAGCTCACGTCACCGACGTCGGTCGAGCCGACCAGCGGATTACGCTTGGCATCGAGCGGCACGAGGAAGTCGGCGAGCGGCCGCTCCGTTTGCTCCATGCCGATCGCGTAATAGACCGAGGAGATGTCCTTGTCGCTCAGCGTGGCGCGAATCTGGCCGGCGAAATTCTTGTCGGCATCGTCGAAATGCGGCGGCCCGAGCTCTTCCATGACCCGGTGCAGCGCCTGCTCCAGCGGCGCATTGGGCAGGATGTTGGAGACTGCGGAAATGATCTTCATCTCTACCTTGGTCTCGGTCATCAGGGCCGCGCCCTGCGCGATCTTGCTCACGCGCTCGACCAGCTCGTTCATGCCGGGCAGATCCCGAGCACGAATGGAGTAGCGCACGCGGGCATGGGCCTGCACCACGTTCGGCGCGATACCGCCGGTATCGAGCAGCGCGTAGTGCACGCGCGCGTCGCTCGGCATGTGCTCGCGCATGTAGTTGACGCCGACATTCATCAATTCGACCGCGTCGAGTGCGGAGCGACCGAGATGGGGCGAAGCCGCCGCATGCGAGGTGCGGCCGGTGAAGATGAAGTCGGCGCGCGTGTTGGCGAGCGACGGCGTCACCGCCACTTCCCAGAAGCTGTGGGGATGCCAGGTGATGGCGATGTCGGCGTCCTCGAAGGCACCGGAGCGCACCATGAAGGCCTTGGCCGCGCCGCCTTCTTCGGCCGGACAGCCATAATAGCGCACGCGGCCAGGCACCTTGTGCTCGGCGAGCCAGTCCTTCACCGCGGTCGCCGCGAGCAGCGCGGCAGAGCCGAGCAGATTGTGACCACAGCCATGGCCATGACCGCCGGTCTCGACCGGACGATGCTCGGCAACACCCGCCTCCTGGCTGAGGCCCGGAAGCGCGTCATATTCACCGAGGAAGGCGATGACCGGGCCGCCCTCGCCCCACTCGCCCATCAGCGCGGTCGGAATGCCTGCGACATTCTCGGTGATGCTGAAACCCTGATGATGCAGCTCGGCCAAGTGCTCGGCGGCGGAGCGCGCCTCGGTGTAGCACACCTCCGGCGTTCCCCAGACCCTGTCGCTCAAGTCGATGAAACGCGCCTTGATCGTGTCAATGCCACGCCAGATATCGCTGCGGTTGTCCATGCTTCGGTCCGTAATCCCTTGGTCAAAACGAGAAGCGGCAATGGTTAGCAGCTTCGCTTCAGCGCGCCTAGCACCAGCCGGGACACCTGCCATGCGACCGAAGCGGCTCGTGAGTTGTGACACCAATTTCATCAATTCGCGTTGGCCGTCTGTTCCAACGGTCTTTCAAGACCGCCCTACGAGGCATACATTAACGGTGCTTCACGCCTTGCTCGTTGCCGCAAATGCTGGAACGCCAGGCCAAGAGACTCTCAAGGAGAGAACTCCATGCCCGCTTTGACCGAATGGAGGGTGCCGCCGGCACATCAACCGCATGCTGGCGACTACGGGTTCGATCTCGACCGCGCGCTCTCCTCCGTCGTCGGCCTGCATTCCATCATTCCGGCGGACGCATTCAGCGCCGAGACGCTCGGCACGGAGCGCGCTGGCAATGGTATCGTGATCGATGACGGCTTGGTGCTGACCATCGGCTACCTCATTACCGAGGCGGAAGCGGTGTGGCTGCATCTTGGCGACGGGCGCGTGATGCAAGGCCATGTGCTGGGTTTCGACCAGGTCACCGGCTTCGGCCTGGTGCAGGCGCTCGGCAAGGTCGACCTCGCACCTGTTCCGCTCGGCTCATCGGCCAAGACCAGGATCGGCGACCGCGTCGTGGTCGGCGGCGCCGGCGGGCGCACGCGGTCGGTCGCGAGCCAGATCGTGGCCAAGCAGGAATTCGCCGGCTACTGGGAATATCTTCTGGACGAAGCGATCTTCACCTATCCCGCCCATCCGAACTGGGGCGGCACGGGGCTGTTCAACGATCGCGGCGAGCTGATTGGGATCGGCTCGCTGCAGCTCGAGCGCGAGCGCGATGGCAAGGCCGAGCACGTCAACATGGTCGTGCCGATCGACCTGCTCACGCCGATCCTGGACGATCTGCGTAAATTCGGCCGTGTCAACAAGCCGGCGCGGCCCTGGCTCGGGCTGTTTTCGACCGAGATCGATCGCCGCGTGGTGATCATCGGCATCTCCTCGAACGGACCTGCGGCACGGGCCGAGCTCAAGACCGGCGACGTCATCCTGGCCGTCGATGGCGAGAAGGTGACGAGCCAGACGGGCTTCTATCGCAAGCTGTGGTCGCTCGGCACGGCGGGCGTCGACGTGCCCCTGACGGTACACCACGAAGGCGTCACCTTCGACGTGACGGTGACCTCGACCGACCGCATGAAGCTGTTGAAGGCACCGAGGCTGCACTGATCGAGGCTGCGCCAAGGCAGGACAGGAACGCGAGCCGATGAGCGAGGCCGTGGTCGACGACATCGTGGCCGTGCTACCGCCATTGCTCGATGCGCTGGACGCGCTCGGCTTCGTCGCGCGGCACCTGCACCCGCCGAACTTCGACTCCGTCATGACCGCGATCGGAACGCCGGATGAGACCTTGCAGGCCGCGCGCTCTGCGCTTGGCGAATGGCCACAGGCCTTTGCCGACATGCGGGAGCTGCTGGATCGAGCCTGCGACGAAGCACTCGCGGCGTTTGCCGGCTTGCGGACGGTTCAAGCCGGCAATGGCGATATCGTCGCCGTCTTCCGCGCGCTGCGACACGCGCCGCGCGCGCTGGAAGCGCTCTATCCGCTCGCCCGAAAGTTTCCGCCGGTGAGCAGCTTCTTTCTCAACGCCGAGATGCGCGCGGACGAAAGTCTCTTGGGCCGGCTGGCCGCGCCCGCCACCGGGCAGACGGGCATCTTCCATCGTAACAACGAGCCTGGCAGCCGCGGTGGCTACTCGCTCTACGTGCCGGAATATTACACGCCCGAGCGGTCATGGCCGCTGGTGATGGCGCTGCATGGCGGTAGCGGCAATGGCCGGGGCTTCCTGTGGAGCTGGCTGCGCGACGCGCGCAGCGCAGGCGCGATTCTGGTGGCGCCGACCGCGACGGGGCCGACCTGGGCGCTCATGGGCGAGGACACCGACACGCCGAATCTTGCGCGCATCCTCGAAACGGTCCGCGGCCTCTGGAATCTCGACCCGTCGCGAATGCTGCTGACCGGCATGAGTGACGGCGGCACGTTCTGCTATGTCAGCGGGCTCGATCAGGCATCACCGTTTACGCATCTTGCGCCGGTGTCGGCAACATTCCATCCGCTGATGGCGGAGATGGCAGACGGCGCTCGCCTGCAAGGCTTGCCGGTCTTCATCACCCACGGCCGGCTCGACTGGATGTTTCCCGTGCAGGTCGCGCGGCAAACGCAGTCAGCCCTGTTTGCCGCTGGCGCAGACGTCACTTATCGCGAGATCGACGATCTCAGCCATTGCTATCCGCGCGAGATCAATGCGGAGCTGTTGCAGTGGCTGAATGACGGGTGAACAGGTCGTCCTTATCCTCGCCGCACTGACCGGGAACTCTTGTCCTGCACTGAACGTTATTGCCGGTCACCGGAGGTTCACTATGAGAGTTTTGTTCGGAATGATCCTGGGCGCGCTGCTGCTTGGCATCGGCGTCTACATTCACGACTCGATGCAGACGTCTGCCAACAGCGAGGTCGCTGCAACCAGTCGCACCATCGTCAACTGGGACGTCGCGAAGGCCGATTGGGACGCGCTGGTGGACCGCGCGCACAAGGACTGGGTGAGAATTTCGTCGAAGTAACGGCTTGCGCTCAGCAAGCCATCGACAAGGCGCCGTCGCGATTCGCGACGGCGCCTTTGTCTTGCTGCGCGGTAACTCAGTTGCTCTTCCCTGCCTTCGCCTTGCGTGCGTCCGCGATCACCTGCTCGAACTCGGCCATGGTGAGCACGCCGGGCACGCGGAATTTGCCGACGATGAAGGACGGCGTGCCGCGAAAGCCGAAGGCCTCGGCCTGATCGCTGTTACGTTTCAGGATCGCGTCGATGTCCTTGGCGCGGCCGGCCAGATCGCGCTTCAGGCGATCCATGTCGACGCCGGCGCCCGCCAGCAGTTCGTTGATGCGCGGCTCGGTCAGGCGCGAATTCACGCCCATCATCGCGTCATGCGCCTGGTCGTACTTGTCCTGGTATTTGGCCGCGAGCGCCGTCCGAGCCGCGGTCACCGAAACCGGTCCAAGGATCGGCCAGTCCTTCAGCACCAGCCGGACCTTGCCGTCGTCCTGGACGATCTGGCGCAGCTCCGGCTCGACGCGGCGGCAATAGGGACATTGATAGTCGGACCATTCGACGATGGTGATGTCGCCGTCGCGGTTGCCGATCACGGGCACGTCGGGATCGCGCAGCACGGCCGCTTCAGTCAGGATCGTATCGTCATCGGCCGTCGCGGCGCAGCCGGGGCGGAGGCCGCCCGCGAGTACCGCAGCGGCTCCAACCAGCGCAAGCGCCTCGCGACGCGTCCGTTTGTCTTCAAGCCCGATCATAAACCCGTTCCAATTCGACCGTTTGGCGCTTCTACGGCCTGAGGCGCAGAAACGTTACGCTACCCAGCATATAGAGTGCCCCGCCGGTATTAACAGCCGAAAAATCCGTATGCGGGCCATCCCGCCCGCTCGGCTCAGGCGGCAGGGCCGGCCTGCACCTGTACGGGCGCCGCGCCGCGGCGGACCAGCGCCATCAGCGTGGCGGTCATGGTCGCAACCAGCGTCGTCGCACCGTCCTGCCGCGCGAAGGCCTTGGCCTCGCAGAAAGTGAGCGTGCGGCCCGGCTTGACCACCTCGGCCCTGAAGACGAAGCCCTCGCCGCGCGCCGGCGCGACCAGGTTCGTCTTGAACTCGACGGTGAGGATGTCGGCCTCGCGCGGCATCAGGGTGAAGGCGGCAACGCCGCAGGCATTGTCAAGGCCAGCGGTGACGATGCCGGCATGCACGAAGCCGTTCTGCTGGGTGAAGCCGGCCGCATAACCCATCGCCAGCTCCGCCTCGCCCGGCGCAAGGCGCACGAGCGAGATGCCGAGCGTGCGCATCGCCGGCTGGCCGTCGAACAGACGGGCTGCGGCCGCGCGAAAATCAGGATTCTTAGGCTCGAAGCTGGCCATCTCGTCACGCCATGACCGGCTCGGAGAGATGTCGCATCGCGGTCTCGCGGATCGCAATTTCGAACGGCGTCGACTTGCGCGCCTCCCGGTTCATGTGCACGGCGGTGATCTCGCAAGTTGCTGATATCTCGCCCGTCTCGACGTTGCTCATCTCGTGCCGGAAGCGGATCGATTTCTCGCGGACCTCGAGGAGGATGCTGCGGATCTCGACGATGTCGCCGGCGAGCAGCTCGCGCTTGTAGGTGATGTTCTGCTGCACCGCAGCCATGCCGCGGCCGGAGGTGCGCAGATAGCTCGGCGTCAGCCCGAGGCGCGCGAACAGATTCCAGTTGGCCTCGTCGAACTTGCCGACATACCACATGATGTTCATGTGGCCGACATGGTCGCATTGCCACGGATAGACCGTACCGCGATAAGTCGCCTCCTGCATCGCCGTTTCTCGCCTTTGATTTTGATACGGTAGCGTATCAGGCCCGTGACGGGTTAGCAATACGGTACCGTATCAAACCTCGATGAGAGATGCATTCATGAGTGATGCCAAAGGCGATGTCTGGGTCGAGGCCGCCTTCGCGGAGCTTGCCCGCACTGGGATCGAAGGCGTGCGGGTCGAGGTAATCGCGAAAAATCTGGGTGTCACCAAGGGCGGCTTTTACCGCCGCTTCGCCGACCGCGCCGCACTGCTTGGCGCGATGCTGGAACGCTGGCGCGAGGGGCGTACGGAAGCGATCGCGCAGCAGACGAGTCTCGACGGACAAAGCGCGCGCGAGCGGCTGAAGGCGGTGATCCAGCTTTATTCCGAACGCGTGAACCCGGCCGCCATGGCGATCGAGCTTGCGATCCGGCAATGGGCGAGATCCGACGAGACCGCGGCGTCAGCGGTGGCAAGCGTCGACGCGGCGCGCCTCAAACATGTCGCGGAGCTCTATCGCGCAACGGGCCTCGGCGCCGATGAGGCCGATGCGCAGGCTTTCCTGTTCTACTGCTTCGTGTTCGGCCAAAGCCTGCTCTTCGTCGAGCGTGGCCCGCGCAAGCGGGCGCAGATGATTGCAAAGTCGGCCGAGAAGCTGCTCGCGACCGACTGAGCGGCCGGAGTGTCGCCCCGGCCGCTCAGATTACTTCAAAGCTTAGGCTGCACCCTTCAGGCGCTTGGTGCATTCGCTGTAATAGCCGCCGCCCTTCTGGATCCACTTCAGTCCGCCATTGGCGTTGGTCGCCTTGTTGGCGTTGTACTGGTCGACGCACGTGTGCATGCGTGCCTTGCCGGCGGTCTCCTTGCTGTATTTCGGATCGACCGCGTTCGGGAAGGTCGCGGGGCCGGTAGCAGCAGGCGCTAGGGCGGGAGTCGCGGGCGGAGCGGCTTCTTTCTTCGCCTGCTTGGGCTCGGCCGGAGCTGCCGGGGCCGCCGGCGCGGCAGCAGCGGGAGCTGCGGCTGCGTCGGCGCCGCACTGCGCCTTCCGGAAATCATTCCATTTCATGCCGCCCAGCGTGCCGTCCTTTTTGGCCGCCTGGTACTTGGCGCTGCATTCCTGTGTGGTCAGCGCCTTCGCCGGCGCGGTCGCGAGCAACGCTGCGACGCTGGAAGCCGCAATTGCGCAGAACAATTTTGCCTGAATGGTCATCCTTCGTCTCCTCCTTAGATCTGCCCCGGGGGAAGCAAATTGGGATCACTATCCTAGCGTGTCGGCAGCGGCCGACAAGGAAGTGATGACTTTCGCAGCCAAAATTTAGTGATCGCGATGCGCCGTCCATTCATGTGGCGTTCAGCAATGCGGGCCGACGTTCTCCGCCCTTGTTCAATTTCGCAAACACAAGAGTGCAACACATGACCCTCGCCTCGCGCATCGCCGTCGTCGCCCTCGCCTCCCTGTTCGCCACCGGCACTGCCTTCGCGCAGACCGCGGCGCCGGCCGCCAAGAGCGATACTGCAGCCACCACGACCGACAAGAAGGCGCCGAAGCAGCACTCGGCCGAATCGCTCGAATGCTCCAAGCAGGCGGATGCCAAGGGTCTGCACGGCAAGGAGCGCAAGAAATTCCGCTCCGAGTGCATGAAGGAAGCAAAGGCCGGCACCGCCGCCCCCGCCGCGAAGTAATTCCGTCACATTCGCCCCTAGAGGCGCGCGCAATGCGGCATGACATGACCGCAATTGTGCGCGCCTTTCCGATTTGCCATAAGGCGGTGTGAAGCAGATCACCGCCTCCCCGCCCTTTGAGCTGCCGTCCCGCGCCAAGATCTTGAGCGCCGTCGAGACGCTCGTCATCGGCGCAGTCGGCGGACTGGTTTTCCTGTTCGCCAATCTGCCGGGCGGACTGATCTCCGGCGCCATGATCGCGGTCGGAATCGCCGCGATCGCCGGCCGCCCGCTCGCGGTACCGCCGATCCTGACGCAGACCGTGCTGGTGCTGCTCGGCATCTCCCTCGGGTCCGTCGTTTCGCGTCACCTGATCCAGCAGGTCAGCGCCTACCCGTTGACGATCGGACTGCTGGCGCTCGCGACGTTCTGCTCGACCTTCGGCTCGAGCTATTACCTGCAACGCATCCATGGCTGGGACCGTACCTCGGCTTTTCTCGCCGGAAGCCCAGGCGCGCTGTCGCAGATCACGATCCTGGCGGTCGAACGCGGCGCCGACCTGCCGGGGATCGCGGTGGTGCAGACCATGCGCGTGATCATCCTCACTGCGGCGCTGCCGATGGTGCTGGCGATCGGAGGCGTCGCGCCTTCGGCGGCACCGTCGTTGACGACCGCGATCGCCTCGCCGTTCGAGCTCCTGATCCTCGTCGTCGCCTCACTCGCGCTATCGCTCCTGCTGCGGCTCGCCAAATTCCCCGCGAGCTGGATGTTCGGTGCGATGATCGCCTCCAGCGTGCTGCACGGAGCGGGATGGGTCGAAGGCGGCCTGCCGAACTGGGTACGCGGCGTGGCGCTGGTCGGCATCGGCGCGCTGATCGGCAGCCGTTTTGCGCGGATGAAGGTTAAGACCCTCGCCGGCCACATCAACGCGGCGCTCGGCTCGTTCGCGATCGCGATTGCGATTTCCGGCATCTTCGTCGCGATCGTCGTGCTGACGACCCATGTGAAATTTTCCGACATCATCGTCGCATTCGCGCCGGGCGCGATGGACGCGATGCTTGCCCTGGCGCTGACGCTACACATCGACCCGATCTTCGTCGGCGCACATCATCTGTCGCGTTTCGTGTTCGTGACCATCGCAACGCCCGGCATCGTGCACCTGTTCGGACGCACGCAGGATGACGTGGATGATTAGGTGTCAATCCTCATCCTGAGGAGCGCGCCCGTGGCGCGCGTCTCGAAGGATGCAGGCCCGGATGCGGCAACGGGGCCTTCATGGTTCGAGACGCTGCGCGAAGGCGCAGCTCCATGTGGGGCTAGCTTCTTGCGGTTTTGACAAATCCCCAGGCAGCGATCGCCGCCATCGCGAGCGAGATCAGCACATTGTAGCCAGCAAGCGAGAGGCCGAGGAAGCGCCACTGCACCTCGTCGCAGCGGACCACCTTCACCGTATCGAGCCGCGACAACAGATCCTTGGCGCTACCGAGATTAACAACAGGGCCGGAGCAATCGGTCGGCCCCTTCCAAAAACCCCACTCGACACCGGCGTGATAGGTGCCGAGGCCGGCATTGGCCAGCGTCGCCAGCGCGAGCACAGCGAGTCCGGCAAGCAGCAGCGGTCGCGGCGCGCCGGCTTTCGCGGCAAGCGCCGTCAGCGCGGCGAGCGGGATCGCCAGGTAATAGGCGTAGCGCTGCTCGAGGCACAGCGGACACGGCAGGATCTCGAGCACCAGCTGGAAGAACCAGGCACCCGCGATCGTCGCCGCCGCAATCAGGGTGACGGCCGCCGAAGCCGTCAGCGCGGGACTGGCGGCAGCCGGGCTGAACGCTGGTATTGCAGCACTTTTCGACGTCACGGCAGCCTCTGAGCGTGTAGGATCGGCCTAGCCTCTAGCCTCCGTCGAAGCCCCTGTCGAGAACGCGCGGGATCACTTTGGCGCGGGTTGACCCCGCCCTTTCCATGGCTATAGTCCGCCGGCTTCGCGACGCCCAGCCACGGGCCGACCGAGGGCCCCTGTGGCGGAACTGGTAGACGCGCTCGACTCAAAATCGAGTTCCGCAAGGAGTGCTGGTTCGATTCCGGCCAGGGGCACCACGCTTCGCCCTTTCGGGCTTCGTGTGGCGCAGCCATGCGAGGCCGAAAGTTCGAAGCGTGTCCGGCGAAGCCTCTTGGCGAAGACGGACCGGCTCGCCGCTCTTCTCGTAGCGAAGCGACTCCCTAGCAATCATCTAGTCCGCCTATATTCTCCTCCCGTGGGTCTCCTCGCAGCGAGCAGTGTGATGGCCAGACGACGCGCGACCGAAGCAGAGCCCGGCGACATCCCCCGCTATTTCGTCTGGGTGCGCGGGCTCGAAGGGCCCGAGCCGCAGAAATGGATGGCGATGGATTTCGGCGTCGATGGCTGGAAGCGGGCGCAGGTGCTCGCCTATCTCGAGCTGCCGGAAGAGGAGCGGCATCTGTCGCTGTCTATGCTCGCAAGGCGCTATCCGCCACCGCGGGGGGACGCATCGTAGGGTGGCAGCTAACCCACCTTACCAGAGCGAACACTCACCTCCCCCTCGCCGCCGTCGGCGTCAGGCCGAAGCGCCGCCGGAAGGAGCGGTTAAAGTAGGAGAGATCGTTGAAGCCGCAAGCGAACGCAACGTCGCTGATGCGCCCCTCGCTACGGGCAAGGAGATCGGCGGCCTTGCGCAGCCGCAGCTCGTTCAGGCGCGCGGTGAAGCTGGCGCCGGCCTCAAAGAGCAGCTCGTTGACATAGCGCTCGGAAAGGCCCGCGGCCGCGGCGAGCTTCTGCGCGGAAAAATCCGGTTCGTGGAAACGCGTTTTCAGGACCGCCAGCGCGGCCTGGAGCCGCACGGCGCGCAGGCCCCGCCGCCTGGCGGCGGACGCGATGTCGGTGCGTGCGCCCAATCCGAGCGCCGCGAGATCCAGCAGATGCCCCGCAATCGCCATGCCGGCCTCGTCAACGGCGGCGGGATGGCGCAGGAGGAGGTCGCTGTAGTCCATCGCGAGCGACAGCGCCCCGCCCGGCGCGAGTTCCTGCCCGACCAATTCATCGACGTCAGCGACCATCGTGCGCAGCGTCGCGACCGGCAGATGCACGTTGATGAAACGCTTGTGGTTCGTGCCGTCGGCGGCGAAAAACGGCTCGTCCAGCTTGAGCAGCACCATCGATCCCGGCCGCAGGGTGATCTCGCGGCCGCGGTGATGCACAGAGGAGGCGGGGTCACCGGTGTTGCGTACGAGGCAGAAGCGGTCGTCCCCAGTCTCGATCACCTGCCGCTTCTCGCGCCGCACGGTGACGAAGCTGCCGTCGCAGCGACCGAGCATCGTGGTGCCGATGTGGATCGAGTTCATGGCGGCGCGAAACGGCACGTCGGATGCCGGGTCGAGCTCACCGGTATTGGAAAAATGCTCGAACAACTCAGCAAAGCGGATGAAGCGCTGCCGCTCGGACAGGCCCTGCGGCAGCATATCGGTCGACAACGCTTTCCGGACGACGGGCATCGGGGAAGGTTTTTGGGGAAAGGATTTTTGAAGAGAGACTTGTGAAGACTGGCTGGCAAGAAACGGAGCGAACTAAAGGGCGCGAACCTGCCGGACGCGGACTGAACGGCCGGTGAATGCGCCCCGTGAGGCTATCAGCACGACGACGTGATTTGAACAGCGCCGATCAGTCCAAACCCGAAATCGTTCGACGCCGGACAGTCCAAGACGGCTTGCTGGCAAGGACCTTATTCAGGCCTCGGATGCGCCGGGCCCGGCGCCTCCCGGCATCCGGGTGGCCGCAGCCTGACGCCCGCTGGAGGAGACAACGACATGCGAACTTCTCTACCCCGCAGCCTCGCGCTCGGCGCGGCGATCGCCGCAAGCCTCGGCATCGGCTACGCAATCGGCGCCCAGCCGCACATGGACGAGAGCGTCACGATCCTGCAACAGGCCCGCGTCGAGCTCGCCAAGGCCGAACCGAACAAAGGCGGCCATCGCGAGAAGGCGCTCGGCCTGATCGACCAGGCGATCGCCGAAGTGCGCGCCGGCATCGCCTTTGCCGCCACGCATTGAGCCGCCGCACGGAGGACAGCACATGTTACGACACACCTTGGCGGCCGCGTTCGCGCTCGCCGCGATCACCAGCTCCGCCCAGGCCGTTCCCCTTGCCCCGGTCGGTGCGCCCACGACGAGCGACATCGTCGCGGTGGCCGGCGGCTGCGGCGCGGGCTGGCATCGCGGCCCGTATGGGGGCTGCCTGAGGAACTATGCCAACCCCGCCGCCCACGCCTGCCCGCGCGGTTATCACATCGGCCCGAATGGCGGTTGCCGCGGGAACGGGAGGTAGGGCGTCTCGGCTCTCCCCGCGCGATCCGCGGGGAGAGCATTATCGCCGTTGAATGTCGCGCTGCCGGCCAGCCCAGGGAGATGAGCCGAGCGGGCGGCTCGTTCGCACGTCGTATGCGCTAATCGTCATCGTCACCGCCGAACGGCCTGATCTGCGGGAAGCCGCGATTCTGCAGATAGCCACGGCGCGGCCCTGAGTCGAATTGTTGGACATCGGCATCTTCGCGAACGCTGCGTGCGACGTCGTCCCAGTCAGTCCGATCGCGCATATCCCGCCCTTCGTAGCGGCGGCGCTCGGCCCAGCGCTGCCGTCGCTCGGCGCGATGCCGCTCCGATGCCGCGCGCTTCACGTCGGCGTCCTTTGCTTTCGCATAGGCATTGTCCGGCGAGACAGGCTGCTCGGTCGAGGCTTGCTGCTCCGCAGGGTTTGCAGGCGTAGCTTGTGTGTTCCCCGGCCGGGATTCATGGCTTGCAGCACGTTGTGTCGACGGCGGCGCGGACGGCTCGGCATTGGCCGTGGCGGTCGGCGCCTCGGCCTGAACGGAGGACGCGACCACGGCGCCGAAGATCTGCGATCCCGTGAGGTATTGCACGCGCTCGGACGGCGCATTGGTCGTTGCCATCGCCCCTTCATGACGCTCCAGCTTGGCCGTGTCGGAGTCGTGCTTGGGCGCGATCGGGTTCATGATGTTGCCGGCGACGATGCCGCCGCCAAGACCGACGGCGATGGCCGCGACGATGGTTCCTCCACCGGCGAAATAGGCTGTCAAAGCGCGCATCGGTCCACTCCCTCTTTCGAGCGAGCAACGCATCGCGCAATTTGATGTTCCGGGAACGAAGCGGCGTTCGGGAAAAACGCTACGGTTCCGCCGCCAAGCGCGGAACTTACGAGCTACGCATTAGATCTGCTCGGCGACCTTCTCGAGCCCGATGATGCGGGCGAGCTTGCGCACTTCCTCTTTCTGGTCATCGCGCAACTGGAATAGCAGCGGCATCGCGGCCGACTTCAACTGCTGGACCTCATCGCAGTTCGGATCGATGGGCACGCCTTGCACCTGCGGATTTGAAAGCTTGTTCGCCTGGATCTTGCGCGCGACGTTGCGCAGCGCGGTCTCGACGGAGGGCCAGTAATATTCCTGCGACGACGACAGCTTCAGCCGGTCCTTGATGCCCGCGATCTGCACGTCGGAAAGCAGCGAATAGGATTTCTGCGGCTGCGGCTTCGCGACCACCTTCGGCTTGGCAGGGGCGTCGATCGCTGCGGCCGGTGCCTCGGACGCACTCGCCTTCGGCGCCGGAGGGAAATCGGATGGCGTGGCGGCAGCAAAGGCCTGGCGCAGCGCCTCGGTGACAAGAGGCCTGTCGACCGGCTCGACGGCGGCGGAGGCCAGAGCGAGTGTCGGAACGTTCAGCCGATCGGCCTTGCTGGTGCGGTTGGCGGCGACCGGCGCGGGGGCGACCTGCGAGACCATGTCGCCACCCGCGGCAGGCACGCTGTCACGGCCGAAAATGGCGACGGCAGCGGCGCCGAGAACCAGGAAGCAAGTCAGGACGACGATGGTGATGGCTTTAGACAAACGTCTCTCCGCGCCCCGCTCTCGACGACTCGATGCCCCGAAACTGGGCGGGAATTAAGGCCTAACCTTGCTATTGCAGCGGAAAAACGCTGGGACGACCGCGACATCGCATTCGAAAATTCAACGAAATCAGGCAGCTAACGCCAGGTCGTAGGCGTCCTGGATGTCGGCGACGATCTCGGAGGCTTCCCAAACCGCACGCGGCTCGACCGCCTGGAGCGTCACCGTCCAGTTGCCGCCGCGCCGGGTGCGGGGCACGCTGAGGATGTCGAAGCGCACGTTGCGGCAGAGCGGATGACGGGCGAGCGCATGCGCCACGCGGACGCGGATTTCATCCAGCGTCGCCGACGTCTTTGCGTTGAGAAAATCGTAGTCCATCGCCTGTCCCCTCTTCGTGCCCATTGGCGGCTTCGAGGGGGATTCTGGGAGCGCGATGGTTAATGCTGCGTTAAGTGGGCAAGCCGACAGGATTGCGTGGATAGCGAATACGGCTGTCGACATTTTGCAGAGGTCTGGGATCGCGTCGCGTCCATCGTTGCGCCGACACCGCAGGTGTCATCGCCCGGCTCGACCGGGCGATCCAGTACGCCGAGGTTGAGGCACGTGCGTCGCGCAGCCACTCACCGCTTCTCGATCACCAGGCTCTGCACTGCACGGCCGAAATAGCCTTGCCGGTCGGCGAGCCGTGACATCGCAAGGCCCGTGCCCTCGGCGCCGATCCAGGATTCACCGTCGAGCAAAATCCAGTCGCCAACCGGCTGCCGTGCAAAGCCCACGGTGAGGTCGGCGTTGATATAGGTCCAGGCGCGAAAATCGAGTGTCGAGGCGGTGCCGTTGGAGAAATCGGCGGCGACGACCGCGCGCATGGCCTGCGAGACGGCTTGTCCCTCGATCAGCGGCTTGTCGACGCGAAACCAGATCGCACCGGCACCGGCTTGGCCAAAGCGGCCACGCGCCGCGCGCATCGAGACCGAACGCACGAACGGGCTGGTGGCAGCGTGCCCGTCCTCGACCAGCGACCGCTCCGGCGGCGGCAGGGTCACCGGCAGCTCCTTGACATCATCGGGCAGCGTCAGCGCCTGCCGCCTGATCTTCAGCACAGTCGCGCCGACCACGACCACGCCGTCTGCCAGGAGCTTGATGCCGCACAGCTGGATCTTGCGGCCTTCGCGCAAAATTTCGGTCGCGATCGTGAGGGGCGCCACCGGAACCGGACGCATTAAATCAATAGTGACACGCGCAATGTCCATCGGCACTGAGGTCGCCATCCGCTCGGCCGCCCACACCACGAGCGAGGCCGGCGCCGAGCCATGCTGCATGCGCGGGTCCCATGGACCCGCAGCATCAGGACTGGTGACAACGCTGTTGCCGTCGACGCGGTAGATGGCGTCCATTGCCAGCGCCATCACAGCGGCGGATCGGTCGCTTCGTCGTATTCCTTCTTGAAGCGCGCGATCAGCTCGGCGGCGGGCACGATTCCCTCGACGCTGCCGATGCCCTGGCCCGAGCCCCAGATCTCCTTCCATGCCTTCGGCTTGGCGCGCTCGCCGGACGCATCGGTGCCGAAATTCATCTTGGAGGGATCCGATGTCGGCAGGTTCTCCGGGTCCATGCCGGCGGCGAGGATCGACGGCTTCAGGTAGTTGCCATGCACGCCGGTGAACAGGTTGGAGTAGACGATGTCATCCGCCGTGGAGCCCGCGATCATCTCCTTGTACTTCTCGACCGCATTGGCCTCCTTGGTGGCGATGAAGGCCGAACCGATATAGGCGAAGTCGGCGCCGAGGATGCGCGCGGCGCGAATCGCCTTGCCGTTGCCGATCGCGCCCGACAGCGCGATCGGGCCGTCGAACCACTTTCGCGTCTCGGCAACGAAGGCGAGCGGCGAGATCGTGCCGGCGTGGCCGCCGGCGCCGGCCGCGACCAGGATCAGGCCGTCGGCGCCCTTCTCGATCGCCTTGTGCGCGAACTTCTGGTTGATCACGTCGTGGAAGACGATGCCGCCCCAGCCATGCACGGCCTGATTGAGCTCCTCGCGCGCGCCGAGCGAGGAGATGATCATCGGCACCTTGTACTTGGCGCAAAGCGCCATGTCGTGATCGAGCCGGTTGTTCGACTTGTGCACGATCTGGTTCACCGCGAACGGTGCGGAAGGACGCTCGGGATGCGCGCGGTCATAGGCCGCGAGCTCTTCAGTGATCCGTGCCAGCCATTCGTCGAGCAGCTCCGGCGGTCGCGCATTCAGCGCCGGGAACGAGCCGACCACACCCGCCTTGCACTGCGCGATCACGAGATCGGGCACCGAGATGATGAAGAGCGGGGAGCCGATCACCGGGATCGACAGGCGCCCTTTGAACAAGGCAGGCATGGACATTGCGAAACGATCCTCTATTGGCGGACGAATTGAAGGTTGGGCGCCATACCAACAAGGCAATCTTTCCACTGTCAAGTATTGCGTTCACGCCGTCCGGCGGACGCCATTACCGCAATTCCAAGGCGCGGAATTCGCCACCCGGATGCGAACGCGCTCACTCCGTCAAATCAGGATTGATCAGCCGCTCGAACGAGAACATCTCGTCCCATTTTTCCTGTGTCAGCAGCTTGCGCTCGACCACCACGATCTGGTGCAGTGACTTGCCGCTCTTGTAGCCCTCACGGGCGATCTCGGCGCACTGCTTGTAGCCGAGCAGCGGCTTCAGCACCGTGACGATGCCGAGCGAGTTGAGCACCATGTTGCGGGTGTGCTCTTCGTTGGCGGTGATGCCGACGATGCAGTTCTCGCGCAGGCTGTTGACCGCGCGCTCCATGGTGCGAATCGAGAAGAACAGCGCGAACGAGATCACCGGCTCCATCACGTTGAGCTGGAGCTGGCCCGCGGAGGCCGCCAGCGTCACCGTGGTGTCGAGGCCGATGACGAGGAAGCTGGTCTGGTTGACGACCTCGGGGATCACCGGATTGACCTTGCCGGGCATGATCGACGAGCCCGGCTGAAGCTGCGGCAGGTTGATCTCGTTGAAGCCGGCGCGCGGACCGGAGGCCAGCAGGCGAATGTCGTTGCAGATCTTGGTGAGCTTGCTCGCGGTGCGCTTCAAGACGCCGGAAAGCTGCACATAGGCACCGGTGTCCGACGTCGCCTCGACGAGATCGCCCGCGAGCACGAAGTCGACGCCGGTCAGCGCGCTCAGGTGTCTGACGGCGAGTTTGGGATAGCCGACCGCGGCCGTGACCGACGTGCCGATCGCGGTGGCGCCGAGATTGATCTCGCGCAGCAGTGCGCGAGCCTCCGAGATGCGATCGACCTCCTCGCCGATCGTCGTGCCCCAGCCGCGGAATTCGGCGCCGAGCGACATCGGCACGGCGTCCTGGAGATGCGTGCGGCCCATCTTCAGCACGCGATCGAACTCGCGCCCCTTGGCGAAGAACGCCTCCTGCAACTGCCGCAGCGCCGTCATGTAGCTTTCGAGCCGCAGGATCAGTGCCAGGCGGAAGGCGGTCGGATAGGTGTCGTTGGTCGACTGGCCGTAATTGACGTGATCGTTCGGGCTGACATGCTGGTAGTCGCCCTTGCCGAAGCCGAGCGACTCCAGCGCGAGGTTGGCGATCACCTCGTTGGCGTTCATGTTGGTCGAGGTGCCGGCGCCGCCCTGGATGAAGTCGGTGACGAACTGATCCATCATGTCGCCGGCGATGACGCGGTCGCAGCCGAGGATGATCGCGTCGGCGACCCTCGCGTCGATCGCGTCAAGGTCCCGATTAGCCATCGCGGCGGCCTTCTTCACGTAGCCAAGCGCCTTCACGAAGTAAGGCTCCTGGTTCATCGGAATGCCGGTGATGTGGAAGTTCTCCTTCCCGCGGATGGTCTGGACGCCGTAGTAGATGTCGTCGGCGATCTCACGCTGTCCGAGGAAGTCCTGCTCCGTACGGCTCATAGGCGCTCCTTATGGTTTGCTTGCGCGCAGGTCATCGCCTCAGTTCTGGCACAGCGCGCTGGTGACGAACGTATCGGTACGGCAGTCATCCGGCTTGCGGGTCCTGCCGGGAATCAGGACTTTTGCCGAGCAGCTTTGCGCGGAGTCCGCGTTCAACCTCTTGCCTTCCTTATGGCCTTTGCCTTGGCAGAGCCTGTCGGCAGCCTGCTTGCAGTCGGGCGCGCCGTTTGACGAGGCCGGGCAGGCCACGCGCCCCGACACCACGGCCGATGGCTTTGCCATGCGCGACAGATCGTCGATGGTCTCGCTCGGACTTTTGATCGGCGGCAGGATCGAGGGCAGCTTGTCGAACAGCTTGCCCATTTCGTTGATCAGACCGGGATTCTCCTCACGCGCCGGTAGCGCTGGTGCAGCGGGAGTTGATTGGGGCGGCGGCGCCTGCGACCCGGCCTCTTGAAAGCCGAGCGGCGAAGCGGGGGCCGTTGACTGTGCCCATCCGGGCCCGGAAGCGCCAGGCAGAAGGAATAGCGCCGCTGTCACAATTATCCGGAGTCGCGTGACCGGGTTGCCGGATCGAACCATCATGGCCCAACCGTAGCCGAAGGCGGCGCGCCGGCAAAGCGCCTGACGCGCCGTCAGACAAGCTTGATCAGATCAGCTTGATCGCAACCACGAAGCCGAGCACCAGCACCGCGGCGCCGATCGCCACCCACAATGCGAGATGCCTCTCGATCCTGACCCGGATCCAGTCGCCGTACCGATTGAGCAGCACAGCGGCGACGAAGAAGCGCCCGCCACGCGCGACGATCGAGCACAGAATGAACAGCCCGATATTGTAGCCGGCGAAGCCCGACGTGATGGTGACGAGCTTGTAGGGGATGGGTGTGAGACCCTTGACCAGGATGATCACCGCACCCCATTGCGCATAGGAGGAACGGAACGCGTCGACCTTGTCGCCAAGGCCGTAGACCTGGATCAGCCAGTGGCCGACCGAGTCATAGAGCAACGCACCGATGGCATAGCCCAAAATGCCGCCCAGCACCGAGGTCGCGGTGCAGACGGCGGCGTAGACCCAGGCGCGCTGCGGGCGCGCCAGCGACATCGGGATCAGCATCACGTCCGGAGGAACGGGAAAGAACGAGCTTTCTGCGAAAGCCACGGCCCCCATGATCCAGAGCGCGTAGGGCTTGTGGGCGGCGTCGATGCACCAATCGTAGATACGTTTCAGCATGGCGCCGCGATGAAGCACCATGGGATGGATTTGTCCATCGCAAGATGGGGCCGATTTGTAGCGCTTCTAGTGGCGCTTGCGCGCCGCGCGGCCCTCGAGCGCGACAATTGGCCGCCGGGCGGCGACGCCGGGTGAGGCGACCTTGGGCAGCTTCATCGGCGATTTCGGCAGCTTCTCGGCGATGCCGAGCATGTCCTCCCGCCGCGCCATCTCTCGCCAGACGTCATCGGGCCGCACGCCGGCCGAGGCCCAGAGCACGGTGAGATTGTAGAGCAGGTCGGCGCTTTCCCGGATCACGGCTTCGCTATCGCCATGAACGGCGTCGATAACCACCTCTATGGCTTCCTCAGCCAGTTTTTTCGCCATTTTGGCCGGGCCGCGCTGAAACAGCCGGGCGGTACGCGATGTTGCCGGATCAAGATCCCTGGCCGCGAGCACAGCCAGATATAGCCGCTCAAGCGAATCACTCATGCACTCAAAACTACTCTAAACCAATGGTAGACGTGTTAACGTCTGACAATAAAAGCAAAATTTAAGCCGGCGCGGCAAGCGCGCCGGCTTTTCGTGGTCAACAGCTTACCAACAGCCGGCGCCGCTTCGGCTGCAATTGGCAAAGGGGTCGCGTCCGATCACCCCGTGATAGGGATAGTCGTTTCGGTGGTAGTAGCCATCGCCATAATAGGCCGGGCCGCCATAATAGGCGGGACCGCCGTAGTAGGCAGGGCCGTAGTCATAGGCGTAGGCATCGCGGGCGGCGGCGATCGCCAGGCCAGTGCCGACGATGCCGGCAAAGGCCGCGGCAGCGGCGGCTCCGCCGCCACCATGCCAATGGCGGCCTCCGGCGAAGGACGTCGAGGGTGCGGCGGTGGTCAGCGCCAGTACAGCGACAGTGGCGAGTAAGGCCTTGCGGCCAATGGTCGTGGAAATTCGGTCAAACATATCGGCCTCCATGGGTGCCTGCGGACGGGCTTATCCCTCTAAAACCCGCGCATCCCATATTGGGTTCCCCAACCCGAACGGCAGCTGAACAGCGACAAATTCGCGCGGAGATTGCGAAATCGTGACGCATTCCGCTCATCAACCGTTCAGGTTTGATCGGCCATGATGAGGACCGCCGGCGCTTTGCAAGCGTCACAAAAAGCAACAACGACAGTCCGGCGTGAATTCATGCGCGCATGCCCGACACTCCTCTCCCGCTATCTGTTGGCGCTCTGGATCGGGCTCACGGTGCTGGCATGTTCGCGCGCGGCGATCGCCGCCGACGACGCGGCGTGGCATGTCGCGATCCGGTTCACCTTCGATCGCCCGATTGAATCGAGCATGGCGCCGTTCTTCATGGCGGCGAAGGACGGGTTGTTCGGCGCCGAGCACCTCACCGTGTCGTTCAGCAGCGCCGCAGGCTCGCCGGAGGCACTTGCACGCATCGCCAGAGGCGACAGCGATCTCGCCCTCGTCGACATCAACGAATTGATCCGCTTTCGCGACAGGGCGGATGCCCCGCCGATCAAGGCCGTGTTCGTGCTGTTCAACCGGGCGCCCTATGCGTTCGTCGCGCGCAGGAGCCGCGGCATCCATACGCTGTCCGATCTCGAGGGCAGGACGGTTGGCGTGTCCGACAGCGATCTGTCGATCCGGCTGTGGCCGGCGCTCGCACATCGGAACGGGGTCAACACGGCGCACGTGAAATTCTACAAGATGAGTGCCGCAGTGCGCGAACCGATCCTGTCCGCCGGACAGGTCGATGCCGTCGCCGGCTTCAGCTATCTGTCGGCCGTGAATTTGCGCGACCGCGGCGTGCCGGCCGACGATCTCGCGGTGCTGCGCTATGCCGATTATGGCTGCGAGGCTTATGGCTTCGCGGTGGTCGTGAACCCGTCCTTTGCCGCATCGAAGCCGGACGCCGTGAAAGGCTTCGTGCGCGCGCTGATCGGTGGGCTCAATGCAACGGTCAAGGAGCCGGAGAGCGCGGTCGACGAGGTCGTCAGCCGGATGGACGACGGCATGCGCGACCTCGAGCGCGCGCGGCTATCCACCGTGCTTGCCGACAACATCCTGACCGACGAGGTCCGCCGCAACGGCCTCGGCGGCGTCGATCCCGCCCGCTTCGATCGCGCGATCGACCAGATCGCGCAGGATTTCAAGTTCCGCAAGCGCCCCGCCCCAAGCGATGTTTTCGACGAACAGTTCCTGCCGCCGGTGGCAGGTCGACTGATCAATTGAGTAAAAACTGGCGGCTTCGGCTGTATCTTGCGGCCCATCCCTGATTAGAATGCGACCTCGTTCGATCCTGCCCGTGCGAGTGCCTGCCTTTCATGTCGATCCTTCGTCTCTACACCCGCGTTCTCGAGCTGCTCGGCAAGGAGGCGCGGCTGGGCTGGCTGCTGGCGATCGCCAATCTGCTGCTGGCGGCGGCGCAGTTCGCCGAGCCCGTGCTGTTCGGCAAGATCGTCGACGTGCTCTCCGGCAAGACCGTCGCAGGTTCGAACTCCGCATGGCCGTTCCTGTTCGCCTGGGTCGCATTCGGTCTGTTCACGATCGGCTGTAGCGCGCTGGTGGCGCTGCATGCCGACCGGCTCGCCCATCGCCAGCGCCAGGCCGTGCTGACGAGCTATTTCGAGCACATTTTGCAGCTGCCGCTGACCTTCCACTCCGGCACCCATTCCGGGCGGCTGATGAAAGTGATGCTCAACGGCACGGACGCGCTGTGGCGGCTGTGGCTCGGCTTCTTCCGCGAGCATTTTGCCGCGATCCTGTCGGTATTCGTGCTGCTGCCGCTGTCGCTCTATCTGAACTGGCGGCTCGCCATCCTGCTGTTCGCGCTCTGCATCGTGTTCACGGCGCTGACGACCTTCGTCGTGCGCAAGACCTACGGCATGCAGATGACGGTCGAGGAGCACTACAGCGATCTGTCGGCGCGCGCCTCCGACGCGCTCGGCAACGTGGCGCTGGTGCAGAGCTTCGTCCGCGTCGAAGCCGAGGTGCAGGGACTACGCTTCGTTGCCGATCAGTTGCTCGCCGCGCAAATGCCGGTGCTGTCCTGGTGGGCGCTGGTCACGGTCATCACGCGCGCCTCTACCACCATCACGGTGCTCGCGATCTTCACGCTCGGCATCGCGCTGCACGACCAGGGACTGACGACGGTCGGCGAGATCGTGATGTTCGTGAGCTTTGCAACGCTTTTGATCCAGAAGCTCGAGCAGGTCGTGAGCTTCGTCAACAACGTCTTCATGGAGGCGCCGCGCTTACGCGAATTCTTCAACGTGCTCGATGCCGTGCCCGCCGTGCACGACCGGCCCGATGCGATCGACGTCGGGCGCTTGTCGGGCCTCGTCGAGTTCCACGACGTCACCTTCTCCTATGACGGCAAGCGGCCGGCGGTCGAGGACCTCTCCTTCACCGCGCTGCCCGGACAGACGATCGCGCTGGTCGGCCCGACCGGCGCCGGCAAGTCGACCGCGATCGCGCTTCTGCATCGTGCGTTCGACCCTCAGTCAGGCTTCATCAAGATCGACGGCATGGACGTGCGCGGCATCACGCTGACATCGCTGCGGCGGAACATCGGCGTGGTGTTCCAGGAGGCGCTGTTGTTCAACCGCTCGATCGCGGAGAATTTGCGCGTTGGCAAGCCGGACGCAACCGATGCGGACATGCGGCTTGCGGCCGAGCGGGCGCAGGCGCTCGAATTCATCGAGCGCAGCGGTGGCTTCGAGACCAATGCGGGCGAGCGCGGGCGCATGCTGTCCGGCGGCGAGCGGCAGCGGCTGTCGATCGCGCGCGCACTGCTGAAGGACCCGCCCATCCTGATCCTGGACGAGGCCACCAGCGCACTCGATGCCGTCACCGAGATGAAGGTCAACGCAGCTCTCGATGAAGTGATGCGGGGCCGCACCACCTTCGTGATCGCCCATCGCCTGTCCACCATCCGCAACGCCACGAAGATCCTGGTGTTCGAAAATGGCTGCGTGATCGAAAGTGGAACTTTCGATGAACTCGTGGCCAAAGGCGGCCATTTCGCCGCGCTCGCCAAGGCCCAGTTCATGGTGCACGAGAATGTGCGGGCGAGCGTGACGGCGGCGGAGGCCGCGGCCTCGGCTGTGAAGTCCCAGTAATACCGCCGAAATTCGGCCTATTTCATCGCTGAATACCCGGCCTGGCCCCTGTTCTCGGTGAACGAGCCGGTATAGGTTTGCACCCGCCGCAAGCGGCGGCGCTGACATACGCTTCAAAACCGAACTTCAGATCATGAGAATCGCATTATCGGGCGGTTCTCCAAGGACCGGAATCGGATAGTGCACTTCATTCGCCCGCTGCTTCGCCTTGCCCCGTTGAACCTGGCCGTCGTGGCCATCGCGCTGATGTTGCTTGCGCCGCGTGATGCGCGCGCCGAGGCGCTGCTTCTGATCGAGGCCGAGAGCGGTAAGGTTTTACAAGCCGACAACGCGACCATCCCCTGGTATCCGGCTTCGGTCACCAAGATCATGACCGCCTATGTGACGTTGAAGGCGGTGAAGGACGGCAAGCTCACGCTCGACACGCTGCTGACGGTCTCACCGATGGCGGCTTCGCAATCGCCCTCGAAGATGGGCTTTCGTCCCGGGACGCAGGTCACCGTCGACAACGCGCTGAAGATGATGATGGTCAAGTCGGCCAACGACATGGCCGTGGTGCTCGCCGAGGGCGTTGGCGGTTCGATCGACGGCTTCTCCGCGATGATGAACCAGACCGCGCAAAAGCTCGGCATGACGCAGACGAGCTACGTCAATCCGAACGGCCTGCCCGCCGACGGCCAGATCACCTCGGCGCGCGATCTCGGAATCCTGGCGCGCTCGTTCCTGCGTGACCTGCCGGAATACGAGTATTTCGTGCACATCCCGGCGATCCGCTTCGGCAAGCGTATCACGCCGAACTTCAACAAGCTGATCGGCCGCTATCCCGGCGCCGACGGTTTCAAGACCGGCTTCATCTGCGCCTCCGGCTACAACCTCGTGGCATCGGCGTCCCGCAACGGACGGCGGCTGATCGCGGTGGTGCTCGGCGCCAATTCGGGCACCGCGCGTGCGATCAAGGCGGCGCAGCTTCTTGAGCGCGGCTTCTCGCAGGACACGCTGTCGTGGCTGCGTCCCGCACTCGGCACGGTCGACAGCCTCGCGCCGGTCGATGCCTCGCCACCGAACCTGCGCGACGAGATGTGCGGCGGCCACCGCAAGCGCCCGGCGAGCGACGAGGACGATGCGCTGATCGCAACCAATGGCGGCACGGGCGGATCGACGTCCCAGACCGGCGGCGAAGCCCAGGTGACGTTCTTCACCGCCGGCCTGCAACCGCCCATGATGAAGGCGTCCGACCTGCTCGCCTCCGCCGCAGCGCCCGCCGAGCCGGTGCCGGTCTATACCGGCCCAACCCGGACCGGTGCCGCCCTGATTGCGGCGGTCGCGGCCGATGCCGACCAGCAGGCGACTCCAAAGGCGCGAGGCAAGAAGTCGCGCGTTGCGGCGAAGAAGCCCGAGGCGTCCGACAAGCCGAAAGATGCGGGCAAGGACGCCAAGTCGAGCGCCAAGCTCGATGCCAAGCCGGACGCGAAGGGCGACACCAAACCCGCAGCCAAGCCGATCAAGCACGCCAATGCCAAGCCCGACGCGGCTGCGAAGGGCGCGGAAAAACCGGCGGCGAGCGGCGATTCCGCAGCCAAGCCTGCCAAGCCGAAGGCGACCACAAAGCCCGCGGCCAAGCCTGCGCCAAATAACAGTTAACGGCGTGCTGGCCGACGGCTGCACCCGCGCTTCGCAACTGCGACAGCGTCGTTTGCGACGATTCCAGTAGCCACTTCCGGGCCGTTGTCCTAAGCCTCAACCGCTTGCCACCGGTTGCGGCAGGCTCGATACTGCGTGCAACGAGGCAAGCCTGAGACACATCGGGCTCTGGTTCAGGAGGGGAGTACCTATGGAGCGCATCTGGCTCAAACAATATCCGCCCGGCGTGCCAGCCGATATCGAGCCGACGCAATACGCATCGCTGGTCGACCTCCTGGAGGAGAGCTTTGCGAAGTTCGCCGATCGCAAGGCCTTCATCTGCATGGACAAGGCGATCAGCTACCGCGACCTCGACCAGATGTCGCTGGCGCTTGCCTCCTATTTGCAGAGCCGCGGCCTGCAACGCGGCGCGCGCGTCGCGATCATGATGCCAAACGTGCTGCAATATCCGGTCGCAACCGCGGCCGTGCTGCGCGCGGGCTTCGCGGTCGTCAACGTCAACCCGCTCTATACGCCGCGCGAGCTCGAGCACCAGCTCAAGGACTCCGGCGCCGAAGCCATCATCGTGCTGGAGAATTTTGCGCACACCGTCGAGCAGGTGATCGCCAAGACGTCCGTCAAGCACGTCGTCATGGCGAGCATGGGCGACCTGCTCGGCTTCAAGGGCGTCATCGTCAACCTCGTCGTTCGCCGCGTGAAGAAGATGGTGCCGGCCTATTCGCTGCCGGGCGCGATCGCCTTCAACGACGCACTGGCGGCGGGCCGCAGCGCGACCTTCAACAAGCCAAAACTGTCGCCCGGCGACGTCGCCTTCCTGCAATATACCGGCGGCACGACCGGCGTCTCCAAAGGCGCGACGCTGCTTCATCGCAACATCGTCGCCAACGTGCTGCAGAACGACGCCTGGCTCCAACCGGCGATGGCCGCACCTCCGCAGGTCGACCAGCTCATGATCGTCTGCGCGCTCCCGCTCTATCACATCTTCGCGCTGACGGCCTGCTACCTGCTCGCGGTGCGCGCCGGCGGCTGCAATCTGTTGATCCCCAACCCGCGCGACATCCCCGGCTTCATCAAGGAGCTGGCGAAGTACCAGGTCAACAGCTTCCCGGCGGTCAATACGCTCTACAACGGCCTGATGCACCATCCCGACTTCAGGAAGCTCGACTTCTCCAAGCTGAAGATCTCCAACGGCGGCGGCATGGCCGTGCAGCGCCCGGTCGCCGAGCAGTGGAAGGCGGTGACCGGCTGCTTCATCGCTGAAGGCTACGGCCTGTCGGAGACCGCGCCGACCCTCACGTGCAATCCGGCGACCACGAACGAGTTCTCCGGATCGATCGGCATTCCCGTGCCCTCGACCTGGATCTCGATTCGTGACGACGACGGCAACGAGGTGGCGCTGGGACAGCCCGGGGAAATCTGCGCCAAGGGCCCGCAGGTGATGTCGGGCTACTGGAACAGGCCCGAGGAGACCGCCAAGGTCATGACCGCGGACGGCTATTTCCGCACCGGCGACATCGGCGTGATGGACGAGAAGGGCTACATCAAGATCGTCGATCGCAAGAAGGACATGATCCTGGTCTCGGGCTTCAACGTCTATCCGAACGAGATCGAGGAAGTGATCGCGAGCCATCCGGGCGTGCTCGAATGCGCCGTGATCGGCATTCCCGATGCGAAGTCGGGCGAGGCGGTGAAAGCCTTCGTGGTGAAGAAGGACCCGGCCCTGACAGCCGAGGACGTGATCAGGTTCTGTCACGAGCAGCTCACGGGCTACAAGGTGCCCAAGCACATCGAGTTCCGGACCGAATTGCCGAAGACCAATGTCGGCAAGATTTTGCGCCGGCAGCTCCGCGACGAGAAGAAGGCCGAGGCAGCATAGCCACGATCTTTCCGCGATGACCGACGTCAACGACATCGCGCCAGCCGGCGTTCTCGCCTTCTGGCGCGAGGCCGGCAGCGAGCGCTGGTACAAGCGCGACGATGTTTTCGATGCGGAAATTCGCAACCGCTTTCTGAAGCTGTGGCGGCGCGGGGCGAATGGGGACTTGTCGTCGTGGGAAGCCAGCGATGACGGCGCGCTGGCGCTCGTCATCGTGCTCGACCAGTTTCCCCGCAACATGTTCCGCGGCGACGCCATGACCTATGCGAGCGATGCGGTGGCCCGCGAGGTGGCCCGCCGCGCGCTCGCCCGCGGCGCCGACGGGCGGGTCGATCCAGCCTTGCGCGAATTCTTCTACCTGCCGTTCGTGCATTCGGAGCATTTGCCCGACCAACTGCACTGCGTCGCATTATTCCGGAAGATCGACGACAGCGAAAGCCTGAAATACGCCGAGGAGCACGCACACATCATCCGCCGCTTCGGCCGCTTCCCTCACCGCAATCGCATCCTCCGCCGCAGCTCCACGCCAGACGAGCAGGCGTTCCTGGATGACGGTGGCTTTTCCGGCTGATGACATCACGGTGAAAGCCAGCAACCTTCTCCGCTTGGTGCATTGGAAATATTGTGCAGGCCGACCGCACGGTCTACAAAGCGGAACCGATTTTCAGGGAGACTGACGATGGCGATCCAGATTGGCGACAAGCTGCCAGAGGCTAAATTCCGCGTGATGACGGCGGAGGGTCCGCAGGTCAAATCGACCGACGACATCTTCAAGGGCAAGAAAGTGGCGCTGTTCGCGGTACCGGGCGCCTACACCGGCACATGCCACAAGATGCATCTGCCGAGCATCTTCCTCAACGCCTATGCCATCAAGGACAAGGGCGTCGACACCATCGCGATCGTCTCGGTCAACGACGCCTTCGTCATGAACGCCTGGAAGCGCGACACCGACCAGCGCGACGAGGCGACCTTCCTCGCCGACGGCAATGCCGACTTCACCAAGGCGATCGGCATGGAGCTCGACGCCTCCGCCAACGGTCTCGGCATCCGCTCCAAGCGCTACTCGATGCTGCTCGAGGACGGTGTGGTGAAGAAGCTGAACCTCGAGGCGATGCCCGGCAAGGTCGAGGTTTCCGGCGGCGATACGCTGCTCGGGCAGCTGTAAGGCGAGGCGGATCGCGCCACATCCACAACTGTCATCGCCCGCGAAAGCGGGCGATCCAGTATTCCAGAGGCTTCGAGATTCACATCGACCGCCGCGGCGTACTGGATCGCCCGGTCAAGCCGGGCGATGACGGCGGCGAGTGCGTCGACGTCTGTGACGACGTCGAAAAACTACTCCCTCACCCGCGTCTGCATCCTTGCCATCGCAATCCCGTCGCGTGCGAGTTGATCGGCGCGCTCGTTCTCGGGGTGGCCGGCGTGGCCCTTGACCCAGTGCCAGCGCACCTCGTGCGCTTTCAGCGCGGCATCGAGGCGCTGCCAGAGTTCGACGTTTTTCACCGGTTTCTTGTCGGCGGTGCGCCAGCCGTTGCGCTTCCAGCCATGGATCCAGCCGGTGATGCCCTGCCGCACATATTGGCTATCGGTGTAGAGATCGACAGTGCAGGGCTTCTTCAGCGCTTCCAACGCCGAGATCGCCGCCATCAGCTCCATCTGGTTGTTGGTGGTGTGGCGCTCGCCGCCGTTCAGCTCCTTCTCCTTGTCGCCGAACCTGAGGATCGCGCCCCAGCCGCCGGGCCCGGGATTTCCCGAGCACGCGCCATCCGTGAAGATGGTAACATTGGGCAGCTCGCTCACGCGACCAGTCCTGACGGCAAGAGGCCATAGTCGCGCACGCTCGAAACGCTCTGGTGGAAGCGCAGCTTGCGGACGTATTCCAGCGGGTCCTTTGGGCGCACCAGCGCACCCGGCGGCACGTTGAGCCAGTCGACCAGCCGCGTCAGCAGAAAGCGGATCGCCGCACCCCGCGCCAGCAGCGGCAGCGCAGCTTCCTCCGCCTCGGTCAGCTTGCGGACGCGCCCATAGGCATTGAGGAAGGCGCGCGCCTTGGTGACGTTGAAGGAATGATCCGGCTCGAAGCACCAGGCATTGAGACAGATCGCGACGTCATAGGCGAACATGTCGTTGCAGGCGAAGGTGAAGTCGATGATCCCGGATAGCTTGTCGCCGAGGAAGAAGACGTTGTCGTTGAACAGGTCGGCGTGGATCACGCCCTCGGGCAGGTTGTTCGGCCAGACACCGCTCGAGAGATGGTCGAGTTCGCCTTCGAGGAACGCGCGCAGACCCGGCTGCACCTCATCGGCACGGGCCGCGCCCTGATCGAACAGCGGCCGCCAGCCGGACACCGAGAGCGCGTTGGTGCGCCGAATCGCGAAATTGGCGCCGGCCAGATGCATCTTCGCCAGCGCCTCGCCGACGCCGGCGCAATGCGCAGCGTTCGGCTTGCGCGGCCAGATGCCCTCGAGAAAGGTGATGATCGCCGCAGGCCGTCCCGCAAGCTCGTGCAGCGCCTCGCCGTCCTTCGCCTTCACCGGCAAGGGACAGTTGATGCCGTGCTCGGCGAGGTGCGTCATCAGCGCGAGGAAGAACGGCAGGTCGTTCTTCGCCACGCGCTTCTCGTAGAGCGTAAGGATGAACGAGCCCTTGCTGGTGTGCAGCAGGAAGTTGGAGTTCTCGACGCCCTCGGCGATACCCTTGTAGGACAGGAGTTCGCCGAGATCGTATTGGCTTAAGTATTCCGCAAGCTCGTCGGCGGCGACGTCGGTGTAGACCGCCATCTAGAACTACTCGGCAGCGGCTTCGGGGCGCAGCGAGCGCGGCAGCGGGAAGAACTCGTTCTCTTCCGCGGCCGACACCGTCTCCACATGCAGCGAGTAGCGCGTGGCAAAGGCGTCCATGATCTCCTCGACGATCACTTCCGGCGCCGAGGCGCCCGCGGTGATGCCGAGGCTCTTGATGTCGCCGAAACGATCCCAGTCGATGTCGGCGGCACGCTGCGCCAGCACCGCGATCTTGCAGCCCTCGCGCTCGGCGACCTCGCGCAGGCGCTGCGAGTTCGACGAGTTCGGCGCGCCGACCACGATCAACGCATCGACCACAGGTGCCACCTTCTTCACCGCAAGCTGGCGGTTGGTGGTGGCGTAGCAGATGTCTTCCTTGTGCGGCCCGTTGATGTTCGGGAAGCGCTCCTTCAGGAGCGCCACGATCTCCGCGGTGTCGTCGATCGACAGCGTGGTCTGGGTCACGAAGGCGAGGTTGTCCGGATTCTTCGGGGCGATGGTCTTGGCGTCCTCGGCGGTTTCGATCAGGGTCACGGCTCCGACCGGAAGCTGGCCAAGAGTGCCGACCACCTCGGGATGATGGGAATGCCCGATCAGGAAGATCTCGCGGCCACGCTTGAAATGGATCGCTGCCTCGCGGTGCACCTTGGTCACCAGCGGGCAGGTCGCATCCAGCGAGAACAGGTTGCGGGATTGCGCATCGGCCGGAACGGACTTCGGCACGCCATGGGCCGAAAACACCACGGGAGCCGTGGTATTTTCCGGAATTTCAGCCAGTTCCTCGACGAAGATCGCGCCCTTCTTCTTCAATCCATCCACGACATATTTGTTGTGCACAATCTCATGGCGAACATAGACCGGGGCACCGTACATGGTGAGCGCCCGCTCCACCGTGTCGATGGCCCGCACCACTCCCGCGCAGAAGCCGCGGGGAGAACAAAGCACGATCTTGAGGTCTGGTTTGGCTGACATGAAGCGATCTCGGGACCGAATCACCCTCGGCCATTGGGCCGGGACCGGTCGATTGATGAAATAGGGCTTGGCACGGACTGTTAGGGACTTGGGCCCCCTTTCGGGCGCTGTCAAGGCACTATCTATAGCAGAACCATTGCGTGAATGGCCCCTCACGGCTTATATAGGGGTTAATTCCCGTCATCGCTGATGACCCCCGGTTTCGCCTCCAAAGAGGTGGGCGAAGCACAAAGGAGATTTGCCCATGAGCAACGCACCTCTGATGCCCAAGGCGACCGCCGTCTGGCTGCTCGACAACACGGCGCTGACCTTCGATCAGGTCGCCGATTTCACCAAGATGCACCCCCTGGAGGTGCGCGCGATCGCCGACGGCGACGCCGCGCAGGGCATCAAGGGCATGGATCCTCTCTCCAATGGCCAGTTGACCCGCGAGGAGATCGAGAAGGGCGAGAGGAATCCCGACTACCGGCTCCGTCTCCAGGAGAGCAAGGTGGTGCTGCCGCCCCAGCCCAAGCGCAAGGGGCCGCGCTACACCCCGGTCTCGCGCCGCCACGAGCGCCCGAGCGCGATCCTCTGGCTGCTGCGTAACCACGCCGAGCTGAAGGACGCCCAGATCATGCGCCTGGTCGGCACGACCAAGAGCACGATCGCGAGCGTGCGTGACCGCACCCACTGGAACACCGCCGGGCTGACGCCGATCGACCCCGTCACCCTCGGCCTCTGCTCGCAGATCGAGCTCGATTTCGAGGTGGCGCGTGCAGCCAAGGAAAAGCCGGTCGATGCAGCCTATGGCGGCGCCACGCTGCTGCCGGCCTCCGAGACCACGAAGAAGGACGAATACGAACCGGCGGAGAAGAGCAGCGACGACCTCAACGTCGACGCCGTGTTCGCCAAGCTGAAGACGCTCGGCGGCAAGAAGCAGGAGGAAGAGGAGTAGGCTTCGCTCCTCGGCTGATCGTCGAAGATCGATTCAACGCGGCGGGCCAACCCGCCGCGTTTTTGTTTGGACGCCATTCGCGCGAGCCAGCGTGGACGGGAAACTCCGTAGGGTGGATTAGCGAAGCGTAACCCACCACTAAAGCGCGATGAGATTTGGATGAATCGTCATCGCGCTTTGGGTTGTTGTTTACGCATGATCTTTTCGGAGAACCGCTTCGCACTTTTCCGGATCATGCTTTAGCTCGCAGCCGAACCTGACACGACAAGTGCCGTCGGCGCGGCCTGGGCTGGGGACGTTCGTGCGACTGCGGTCAGCTCGCCCTCCCATTTGGCGACTGCGGCGGTCGCGATGCCGTTGCCGATGACGTTGGTCATGGTGCGGCCCATGTCGAGGAATTGATCGATGCCCATGATGAGAAGCATGCCGCCGGCCGGCAGGTCGAACATGGGTATGGTCGCCGCCACGACCACGAGCGAGGCGCGCGGCACGCCGGCGATGCCCTTGCTGGTGACCATCATGACAAGGAGGAGCGTCGCCTGTTGCAGGACGCTCATCTCGATACCGTAGGCCTGGGCGATGAACAGGGCGGCGAACGCCTGGTACATCATCGAGCCATCCAGGTTGAACGAATAGCCGAGTGGCAGCACGAAGCCGGCGATGCGCTCCCGCACACCGAACTTCGTCAATTGCTCGATCATCTTCGGATAGGCAGCCTCGCTGCTGGCGGTCGAAAAGGCGAGCAGCATCGGCTGACGCAGCAGCCTGATCAGGTCCCAGGCGGGACGACCCAAGGCGGCCACACCTGCGGCGACGAGCACGGCCCAGAGCACCACGAGGCTGAGATAGAAGGTGGCGATGAACTTGCCATAGGTCAGGAGGACGGCGAGCCCTTGCGTGGTGATCACGGCGGCAATCGCGGCGAACACGCCGAGCGGCGCAAATCGCATCACGACATCGGTGATGCGCAGCATGACCTGCACGAGCTCGTCGACCGCAACGGTGATGATCCCCGCATGCGTAGTCTTCAACCTGCTCAGCGCGAAGCCGAAGAACACCGAGAACACCAGGATCTGGAGCACCTCGTTGGTGGCCATCGCCTGCACGGCGCTGGTCGGGAAGACGTGGGTGATGAAATCCTTCAGATTGAGCCCGGCTGTCGGGAGATTGGTGGAGACGCCCGCGTTCGGCAGCGGCAGCGCAAGGCCGTGGCCAGGCGCGAACAGGTTAGCGAACAGCATGCCGAGGCCGAGCGAGACGATGGAGGCCGAGATGAACCACCCCATGGATCGGGCCGCGATGCGTCCCAGGGCCGCGCCGTCCGTACCGAGACTCGCGATGCCGGACACGATCGTGGCGAAGACCAGGGGCGCGATGATCATCTTGATCATGCGCAGGAAGATATCCGTGACGATGGAGAAGTAGCCGGCAATGGTCTTGGCCGCCTCGGGCGTGGGAGACAGGACATGGCAGACGTAGCCGGCCACGACGCCGAGCAGCAAGCTGAGCAGGATGGTCCTGGTAAGCCGGTTCGGCCGCGCAGACGAATTGCCGACGTTGATCGCCATTTCCTCATTCCCTCCCTTGGTGTGGACGCACCTCGGACGGGTGCGCTGATCTAATCATCCGCGCTCGATCGGACGCTGGCGACTTTCCTTGCATGACCGGGGCGCGGTCCAATGCTAGTTGGGAACGCGTTATTCCGACTTTGCATAGATTTCGGAGGGACAAGGGGGCATGCTTGCTGCCGACCCGGCTCGGACGGAAAGGCTGACATCATGGAGCTGAAATGGCTGGAAGACTTTCTGAGCCTTGCCCGGACGCGCAGCTTCTCGCGCTCCGCCGAGGAGCGGCACGTCACCCAGTCTGCCTTCAGCCGACGGATCCAGGCTTTGGAGCTATGGCTGGGCGTGTCCTTGATCGATCGCAGCAGCTACCCAACAGCGCTGACCGCGGAAGGCCGTCAATTCCTCGAGACGGCGGAAGAGACGGTGCGCATGCTGCATGCGAGCCGTCTCAACCTTCAGGCCAGCACACGGCCAAGCACGCAAATGGTCTCGGTCGCGGCCCTGCATACCTTGTCCCTCCGGTTCTTTCCGCGCTGGTTTCGCAGGATCGAGCAGCAGGTGGGAGAGATCGGCAGCCGCCTCTTGCCGGACGATTTCCATAGTTGCCTGCAGGCCATCGTCGAAGGGAGCTACGATTTCCTACTCACCTTCCACCACCCCAACGTGCCCGTACCGCTCGAGCCGGAGCTCTATCCCCATATCGTCGTTGGCGAGGACAGCTTTGTTGCCGTTCGCAGCGCGACGCTGGATCGGGGTGCGGACGACGCCGTCCCGCTGCCGCTGCTCAGCTACACCTCGAACTCGTTTCTCGGGCGGGTTGCGACCTTCGCCCAGGCCCAGGCCGGAGCGCCACCAGTCCATGTCGCCCACACCAACGAGAATGCCATGGCCGATGCCCTCAAGTTCATGGCATTGGAGGGGCACGGTCTGGCCTGGCTGCCACGCAGCCTCGTTGCCTCCGAATTGGAGGAGGCCTTGCTCGTCACCGTCGGCCCCGAGATTCCCCTCGAGGTCAGGCTCTATCGCAGCGCGCGACGAACCCGTCCGATCGTCGACAAGGTCTGGAACGGCGCGCGATCGCTTGCGTCGGAAACTATGCAGAATTCGAATATGTCTGTCTGACTCGGCATTGGATTTGGCCGGACCATGCCCGCATCATCGCGCCCTGAACGAGGAGATCGCGATGCTTGGCGTGCTGGGTGGCATGGGTCCGATGGCCACCGTGGATTTCATGGGCAAGGTGATCAAGAACACGCCGGCAACCTGCGACCAGGATCATATCGAGATGGTCGTCTGCTCGGCCACCAGCGTCCCGGACCGAACGGCCGCGATCGTCGGCCAGGCCAGCGATCCCTTCCCGGCCATGCTGGATGCATTGCGCCGCCTTGAGCGATCCGGCGCAAGCTGCATCGCCATCCCCTGCAACACTGCACATTACTGGCACGACGCGCTCCAGCAGGAGACGTCGGTGCCCATCCTGCACATCGTGAATGCCGTAGCCGACACGCTCGCGCGTAAGGGAATTATCGGCACGACGATCGGCGTGCTCGCGACCGACGGCACCGTGCATGCCGAGGTCTACCAGAAGCAACTCGCTGCGCGCGGTTACGTCTGCCTGATACCGCAGCCAAGGGCGCAGGCCGAGATCATGCAGGCGATTCGCCTGGTCAAGGCGGGACGCATCGACGAAGCTGCCGCGATCCTGCGCCGGCAAGCCGAAACTCTGATCGAACGCGGCGCGGCGCTGGTGGCGATGGCCTGCACGGAAATTCCGCTGGCCCTTGCCGAGGTCGAGGATAAACTGCGGGCCCGATTGCTCGATCCAACGGACGCGCTGGCTCAAGCTTGTGTCGAGGCCTGCCTGGGATCGCCAAGAACCGCAGCCTTCGCGGGCGATGACCGCTGAGAAGAGGAAGTGCTCAGGCGACAGATCAGCCCAGCTCGATTGCGTCGTCGACCTCGTGGACGAGCCCGACGCTGTCGATGGTCAGAACCATCTTCGCCTTCAGCTTCTCGTGGCCTTTGATCTTGCCCGCCGCGATCGCATCGCGCACGGCCTTCTCGATCTCGCGCTGCGAGGTGACGCCGACTTGCTTGAGGAATTTGCGCAAGGACGTATTGAACTGGTCCTCGTTCATGACGGCCTCCGTTGACCGGAACGGCTTACGGCCGCTCCGGATGGTTGAGCATGTACTCACCGAGATCGCGCTGGCGGCGATCGGCACGAGCCGTCGCGGCGCTGCGCTGGACATCACGGTCCTTGCGGCAGGCGACGTATTCGGGCGAGCCCTGCGCATAGCCTCGGCTCTGGCAGACGGCGTCGTCATCGTCGTTACCCATCGCCACCGGCGCCTGGTTGCGCGCGGCGCACGCGGACAGGGCCAGCGCAAGCAAAGCAGCAGCGAGAAGGCGCGACGCGGTCGTGATGGGCATAAGGTATCCTCGATTTGCCGGCACTCTGTAGCGCGGAATGAGGAAATTGTAAGTCCCGTAACGTGCTTTCGTCATGCCCTCGCGAAGGCGGGGCATCCAGTATTCCATAGACCCCGAGAGATACGGAGAGGGCGCGGCGTACTGGATTCCCCGCTTTCGCGGGGAATGACAGCGGAGCAGCTACGACGTCCCGCCACGCGCGCAGAGTACCTTCGGCCTCACACCCTCCCCTTCAACGCGTCCTCGATTTCGTCCAGCACCTTGGGATCCTCGATGGTGGCCGGCATGGTCCAGGGCTCGCCGTCGGCGATCTTCTTGATGGTGCCGCGCAGGATTTTTCCGGAGCGGGTCTTGGGCAGTCGGCCGACGGTGATGGCGAGCTTGAAGGCGGCGACCGGGCCGAGCTTGTCGCGCACCAGCGTGATGATCTCCTTCTCGATTTCGGCGGGCGCGCGCTTGACGCCCGCCTTCAGCACCAGGAAGCCGCAAGGCACCTCGCCCTTGATCGCATCCTTGATGCCAAGCACGGCGCATTCGGCAACATCGGGATGCGAGGCGAGAATCTCCTCCATGCCGCCGGTGGAAAGCCTGTGGCCAGCGACGTTGATGATGTCGTCGGTGCGGCCCATGACCCAGACATAGCCGTCATCGTCCTTGTAGCCGGCGTCGGAAGTCTTGTAGTAGCCGGGGAATTCGGTGAGATAGGCTTCCTTGAAGCGCGCGTCCTGATTCCACAGCGTCGGCAGGCAGCCCGGCGGCATCGGCAGCTTGATGACGATCGAGCCCATGGTGTTGGCGGCAACGGGCTTGGCTGCCTCATCGACGACGTCGACCTGATAGCCCGGCATCGGCACCGTCGGTGAGCCATGTTTCACCGGCAACTGACCGAGGCCTACCGGGTTGCCGGCGATGCACCAGCCGGTCTCGGTCTGCCACCAGTGATCGATGACAGGCACCTTCAATTGCTCTTCCGCCCACTCCACCGTCGGTGGATCGGCGCGCTCGCCGGCGAGGAACAGGGTGCGGAATTTCGACAGATCGTATTGCCGGATGAATTTTCCATCCGGATCCTCTTTCCGGATCGCGCGGAAGGCGGTCGGCGCGGTGAACAGCGCCACCGCCTTGTGCTCCGATATCACGCGCCAAAATGCGCCCGCGTCGGGCGTGCCGACCGGCTTGCCTTCATACATGACCGTGGTCGCGCCATGGATCAGCGGGCCATAGACGATGTAGCTGTGGCCGACCACCCAGCCGATGTCGGAGCCGCACCACCAGACCTCACCCGGCCTGACGCCGTAGAGATTGAACATCGACCATTTCACTGCGACCAGATGCCCGCCATTGTCGCGCACCACGCCCTTGGGAATGCCGGTCGTCCCCGACGTGTAGAGGATGTAGAGCGGATCGGTGGCCGCGACCGGTACGCAAGGCGCGCGCTTGCCGTCGTTCAGCGCCTTGCGACGCAGGCTCGCCCAGTCATAGTCGCGGCTTGGTGTGAGTTCGCAGACATGTTGCGGACATTGCAGGATGATGCAGGCTTTTGGCTTCGCCGCCGCGAGCTTGATCGCCTCGTCGAGCAACGGCTTGTACTGCACGATGCGGCCCGGCTCGATGCCAGAGCTTGCGGAGAGGATCAGCTTCGGCTGTGCATCGTCGATGCGGGTCGCGAGCTCCTTGGCGGCAAAGCCACCGAACACCACCGAATGCACCGCGCCGATGCGCGCGCAGGCGAGCATGGCGACCACGGCCTCCGGCACCATCGGCATGTAGAGGAGAACGCGATCGCCCTTCGCGACACCGAAATCCTGCATGATGGCGCCGAGTGCCTGCACCTCCTTCAGGAGTTCGGCATAGGTCAATTTGGTGACGCTGCCCGTGAGCGGGGAATCGTGGATCAGCGCGACTTGTTCGGCGCGGCCGCGTTCGACGTGGCGATCGAGCGCGTTGTAGCAGGTGTTGACGACGGCGCCTGCGAACCAGCGGCCGTAGGTGCCCTGGGTGGGATCAAAAACCTTCTTCGCAGGTTCGATCCAGTCGATTTCCTGCGCAGCCTCCGCCCAGAAGCTTTCGGGGTCGGCCAGCGAGCGTGCATGGATCTCGTGATATCGGCTCTCCCCTTCGAGGCTTCCCTGGACGTTCATATCCGGCTCCCGTTTTCTCTTGTTCGCTGGCTTTGACCTGACGGCGAAAACGCCGTTCCGCCATGATCAGGGTCAATTGCCGGCGATGTTTGGCGAGTATTTTCCCGGGAACGGGCTGCGGTTCAAGCTGAAAAGGATGGGTCTTTCGCCGAACATTCCGCCTGGGGCGGGATGAGTTGAGGCAGACCGCGCCCGCGGGGGTGCTGCACTCCCTCTTGGGGTGAGGGGCTGCCTCCGCAAAACGGTGACAGTCGGACTCGTTGAAGCTCCCCCTCGCCGCCGCGCTTTGGCGCGTCGGCCTCTCCCCGCAGGCGGGGAGAGGCGAAGTTGCGTCAGTACCCATCCACGCCGTTCAGCCGCTGCAAGCGGTCCTTCATCGTCTTCTTCAGATCATACCCCGCCCGGCCGAATTCGGCGTTGCGGCGGGCGATGAAATCGTCCTGCTCGCGCTGGAAGGTCTTGGCTTCCGCGGGGCTATGGGCTTCGCGCATGACGCGCGCGTTGGCGGCAAAGATCTCGCGGTCGAGATCGGCAAGCTCGGGACTGCCGCAGATCGCCTTCTCCACGGCGCGGCGGGCTCGCGCGCAGTTGAAGCTCGGCTTGCCGGCGACCGCCATCTGCGCGCCGAGGCGCTCGAGTTCCTGTGCCATCGCCTTGTGGTTGGCCCTGGCCTTCTCGTGATTCGGATTGATCCGCAATGCCGCGCCAAAATCCTGCACCGCCTTGGGTCGGTCGCCCTTCTTCAGCCAGAGTTCGCCGCGCGCATTGAAGCTGTCGGCGAGCGAGGGATCGAGCAGAAGCGCGCGGCTGTAATCGGCGATGGCGCGATCGATCTGGTCGTGCCGTGCAAGCAGCGCACCGCGCGCGACCAGCGCCTTGACCAGATCGGGCTTGGCGGTCTTCTCGTTGTCGATCACTTCGGCGCAGGCCGAGGTTGCCTTCTCGACATCATCCGCCGCCGTCGCGGCGAGGCACGGCGCGATGTCGATCTGCGTGACTGTGGCCGGCTCACCGCCGGTCGCGGCCCGGCCTTGATGGGCCGGCAGCGCGCACAGGATCATGGCGGTGCAGAGGCTCGGAATCAGAATGGATCGGCGCATCGTCGTTGCAGTCGGAAATTCTCGCGTCGTGGAGACGCTCTCCACTATACAGCCGGATTGATGCTAGAGCATGATCCGGAAAAGTGTGAAGCGGTTTTCCGAAAGATCATGCTCAAACAAAAACCTGAAGCGCGATGACGATTCATCCTAGTCTCATCGCGCCCTAGCCTATCGCATCGTGCCGCCGACGGCTTCTTAAGGATATCTCGTGTCGACCTTCGAATGGATCATCGCACTTCTGCTCGGCGCCGTTGCCTTATCGGCGCTGGCGCGGCGGATCAAGGTCCCCTACCCGACCTTTCTCGCCATCGGCGGCGCGCTGCTCGCCTTCGTGCCCGAGAGCCCATCCTGGGCGCTCCAGCCCGATCTCGCCTTGGCGCTTTTTGTCGCACCGGTACTGCTGGATGCCGCCTATGACACCTCGCTGCGCGATCTCCGCAACAACTGGGTTCCGGTCTCGACGCTCGTGGTCGCCGCGGTCGGCTTGACCACGGCCGGTGTCGCGCTGGTGGCGCATCGGCTGGTCCCCGATATGCCCTGGGCCGCCGCGGTCGCGCTCGGCGCGATCGTCGCGCCGCCGGATGCGGCTGCTGCGGTCGCCATCCTGCGTCAGGTCCGCCTGCCCTATCGCATGGTCAAGGTGCTCGAAGGCGAGAGCCTGCTGAATGATGCGAGTGCGCTGCTGATCTATCGCATCGCGGTCGGCGCAGTGGTGATGGAACATCTGAAATGGAGCGAGATCGCGCCGACGGTCGCGCTCGCGCTCGGCGGCAGCATCGTCGCCGGCTATCTCGCTGCGCGCATCATGCCGCTGTTCATCACACGCATCACGGAAGCGCCGAGCGCGATCATCGTGCAGTTCGCCACGACCTTCATGATCTGGATCGGCGCCGAGCACCTCGGCCTCTCCGGCATCCTGACCATCGTCGTCTACGCCATGACTGTCGCGCGCGCCGCGCCGGCACGCATGCCGGCGCGGCTGCGGGTGCCGTCCTACGCGGTGTGGGAGACGACCGTGTTCGTGCTCAACGTGCTCGCCTTCATCCTGATCGGGTTGCAGGTGCAGCCGATCTGGTCGCGCCTCGCAGAGGACGTGCGCTGGGAGTATTTCGTGGCGGCGGCGTGGATCCTGCTCACGGTGATCCTGGTGCGGCTCGCCTGGGTGATGACCTACCGCACGATCCTGCGCATACTCGTCGCGTACGGCATCTATTGCCCGAAGGACCCGGAAGCCGTAACCTCGCCCAAGGGCGGCATCATCGTGGCCTGGTGCGGCATGCGCGGCCTCGTCACGCTCGCCACCGCCTTTGCGCTGCCGGAGAATTTCCCCTATCGCGATTTCATCCTGTTCATCGCCTTCGCCGTCGTGCTGGGATCACTGGTGATCCAGGGCCTGACGCTGCGGCCGCTGATCCTGGCGTTCGACCTCAAGGACGATGATCCCGTCTCCAGCGAGGTCGCGCGCGGACGCGCGCTCGCCTATCAGGCCGCGCTCGCCGAGATCGACGCCGATCCGTCGGAAGAGGCGGAGATCCTGCGGCTGGAATATCGCGCGGTGCTGATGCGGGCCGAGAACGATCCCAATGGCGGCGTCGCCAGCGGCGAATTGCCCGCCGATCCTCTGCGCCGCCGCGCCATCGGCGCGGCCCGCAAGACCATCTTCGACCTGCGTGCCACCGAGGTGATCGGCGACGACGCGTTTCACACGCTCGAGGAGGAGCTGGATCGGGCGGAGCTAAGCGCGGGAGGATGATGCGCGCGGTGCTGCCACAAGCGCGATGTCGTCCCGGCGAAGGCCGGGACCCATAACCCCAGGGAGGAGTTGTGGTGCGAGTTGGCAACCACGAATCTTCGCCAAACCACTCCCTGGGGTTATGGGTCCCGGATCTGCGCTCCGCTTCGCTGCGCTTGTCCGGGACGACAGCGGAGGGTGTATCTGGCAATCACGCCCCCGACTTGCACGTGATGCCGCCGTCGACGATGAGCTCGATGCCGGTCACGTATTTCGACTCGTCGGATGCCAGGAACAGTGCGGCGTTGGCGACGTCCCAGGCGTCGCCCATGTGGCCCATCGGCACCTGGGCGTCGCGGGCGCGCCACATCGCCTCCACATCGCCCTTGGCGTAGCTTGCCGCGAGCCCCGCAGAATGCTCGACCATCGGCGTCTTCATCAGGCCGGGCAGGATCGCATTGACGCGGATATGCTGGCGCGCGAACTCGACCGCGGTGGTGCGCGTCATCATGTTCATCGCGGCCTTCGAGGTGCCGTAGCTGACGTAGGAGAGGCCCATGTGGCGGATCGAGGCGATCGAGGAGATGTTGATGATCGAGCCGCCGCCTTGCTTTGCCATCACCGGGATCACCTGCTTCATGGCGAGGTAGGCGCTCTTGAGGTTGACGGTGAAGACGCGGTCCCAGCTCTCCTCGGTCACCTCGACCACGCTGCCCATCTCGGCGATGCCGACATTGTTGTCGAGCACGTCGATGCGGCCATAGACCTTCAGGCACGCCGCGACCATGACCTCGATGTCGCTCGCGCGCGACACGTCGGCGGTGAAGGCGGCCGCCTTGCCACCCTCGCTCGTGATGATCTTCGCGGTCTCCTCGGCGGCCGCGCCGCTGCGATCGACGCAAAATACCGACGCGCCCTCGCGCGCAAAGGTCACCGCGGTCGCCTTGCCGTTGCCCCAGCCCGGTCCGATCGAGCCGGCGCCGACCACCATCGCAACCTTGCCCTTGAGCCGATCCATCGCGTTTCTCCCTGGTGTTCTTTGTAGCCCGGATGAGCGAAGCGATATCCGGGGCCGCCGTTCCCGGATATCGCTGCGCTCATCCGGGCTACGGATCGTCGCAGACTTTCATCTTGGTGACGTTAGCACCGATCGGATGGCCGACAATCTCCGAAAGAGTCCTGCACTTCCCGTCATGACACAACCGCCATTCCCCGGCCGCGCCGGAATTACCGAGCACGACCTCATGTATCGGTGCCCGCTTCGGCTGCCATTGAAACCAGCCGCCGGTGAGCCGCGCGTCGGGCGGCGGCTCCATGCCGGCGCCGGAGCCTTTGACGCGCGCCTGCACGAGCTCGAGGCCCCCAGGTGTCACGCGCCAGTCTTCCTGCCAGTCGACCTTCTCGATCGAATGCGTCCAGACGAGCGTAAAGGCTGTGAGCGCCAGCGCCTTCACGCTTCCCGCAGATAGCAGGCAGAGGCTCACACCGCCTCGATCGCAGCCGGCGGGCGCTGCCGCCATTGCCAGAGCACGATCACCGCCGTCAGCACGAAGCCTGCGGCATCGCTGAAGGCAAAATCCCCGAGCAGGCAGAGTGCCGCGCCGAGCGCAAGCGCACGCTCGAGCAGCGACAGCCGCGTGAACAGAAAACCGATCGCGACCATGCCGAACAGGCCGATCGCCACCAGCGCCTTGAAGGTCGCGAGCACAACTGCGCCGTAGAAGCCGAGCTCGGCGGCCATGGGATCGCCGGCCTGGAGCATCAACGCCGGTGAATAGACGAAGATGAAGGGGATGACGTAGCCGGCAAGCGCGATGCGCATCGCTTCCCAGCCGATCTTGTCCGGATTCTCCTTCGCGATCGGGGCCGCGGCGAGCGCGGCGAGCGCGACCGGCGGCGAGAGGTCGGCCATGATGCCGTAGTAGAACGCGAACATGTGGCTCGCGATCAGGGGCACCCCCAACTTTGCCAGCGCGGGCGCGGCGAGCGCAGCGGTGATGATGTAGGTCGGGATCGTCGGAATGCCGGTGCCGAGCAGGATCGACAGCAGCATGGTCATGATCAGCGCCAGGAACAGGCTCTTCTCACCAAGCCCGATCACCCAGCCACCAAAAATTGTGCCGACGCCGGTCTGCGACATCATGCCGATGATGACGCCAACGATGGCGCAAGCCATGCCGACGGTGATGGCGGATTTCGCGCTTTCGGCCAGCGCATCGCGACAGGCGCGCAAGGAGGCGAGGCCGCCGCGGACGAAGGCCGTGATCACGATCAGCCCGGCGACGACACCTGAAACCGGCACAATCTGGAGGCCGTCACGCGACAGCGCGGCGACGACGAGCGCGAGCCCGATCCAGAAGATGTAGCGGATCACCATTGCCGATGCCCCCGCCGTGATGCTGGCCCCCAGGATCAGCGTCACCGTCAGTGCGAGGCCCATGCTGCCGGCATAGAGCGGCGTAAAGCCTTCGAACAGCATGTAGACGAGCGCTGCGAGCGGCAGCACGAGATACCAGCGTGTCACCAGCGCCTTCCAGGCGCTCGGGATCTCCGCGCGCTTCATGCCGGTGAGCCCGTGCTTGCCGGCTTCCAGATGCACCATCCAGAACGCGGAGGCGAAGTAGAGCATCGCCGGGATCGCTGCCGCTTTGACGATTTCCGAGTACTGGACCCCTAACGTCTCGGCCATGATGAAGGCGACCGCGCCCATCACCGGTGGCATGATCTGCCCGCCCATCGAGGCAGTCGCTTCGACGCCGGCAGCAAAGGCGCGGCGATAGCCGAACCTGATCATCAGGGGAATCGTGAACTGGCCGACGGTCACGACATTGGCGACGCCCGAGCCGGAGATCGTGCCCATCATGCCCGAGGCGAACACCGCGACCTTGGCGGGGCCGCCGCGGGTGCGGCCGAACAGGCCGAGCGAGACGTCGGTGAAGAGCTGGATCATGCCGGCGCGTTCAAGGAACGAGCCGAACAGGATGAACAGGAAGATGTAGGTCGCCGAGACGTAGATCGGCACGCCGTAGAAACCTTCGGTGCCGAAGGACAGATGCGTGACGATCTGGTCGAAGTCATAACCGCGATGGTTGAGCGGCGACGGCAGATACTGGCCGAAGAACCAATAGACGAGACACGCGCCGCACATCAGCGGCAGCGCCGCACCCATCAGGCGCCGCGTGCCCTCGAAGATGAGGATCGCGAGCAGCGTGCCGACAGCGAGATCGACCCGCGTCGGATCGCCGTCGCGCGCGATCAGATCGGCATAGAAGATCCATTGATAGAGGCCACAGAGAAAGCCGGCGCCGCCGATCAGCCAGCCGAGCGCGCGGCCGACATCGTTTCTGGCGGTGAAGTTGCCGATCAGGCCGAAGGTGAGCAGCAGGAGGAAGCCGACATGGACACCGCGCACCACCTGGCTCGGCAGATAGTTGAAGGCGGCGACGTAGAGCTGGAAGGCCGCAAACGCGATGCCGATCCAGTAGGCGAGTTGGCCCCACCAGCCCGGCCCGAACCCTTCCGGAAAGCCATGCTCGAAATTGTCGAATTCGACCTTGATGGGCGCATCCGCGCCCTCCACCTTCTCTAGCATTCAAATCGCCCCCGCCCGGACCAACGTTTACAACATCGTCGTCGCTCTCACCACACCGTCATGGCCGGGCTTGTCCCGGCCATCCACGTCTTACGGTGCCTCGATGAACGTGGATGCCCGGGACAAGCCCGGGCATGACGATACGGATAAAGCCGCTTACTTGATCAGCCCTTTTTCCCTGTAATAGCGGATCGCGCCGGGGTGCAGCGGGACCGGGCTGCCGGTGGCGGCCGTCTCGATCTTGATCTCCTTGCCTGCGACATGCGCGTTGGCGAGCTCGGGCAGCGACTCGTAGATCAACTTGGTCATCTGATAGGCGAGATCGTCAGAGACCGCAGAGCTCGTCACGAGATAATTCACCACCGCCGCCGTGGGCACGTCCTTGTCCTGCCCGGCATAGGTGTTCGCGGGAATCACGGCCGAGATGAAGGGCGGTCCAATCTTGTCGACGGTTTCCTTCGGCACCGCAACCACGGTGATCGGGCTCGAGGTCGAGAGGTCCTTCAGCGAGGCAACGCCGAGGCCGGCCGATTGCAGCGTCGCGTTGAGCTGGCGGTTCTTCATGAGGTCGACGGATTCGGCAAACGGCAGATATTCCACCTTGCCGAGATCCTTGTAGCTCATGCCGGCGGCAGCCAGGATGGCGCGCGAGTTGAGCTCGGTGCCGGATTTCGGCGCGCCGACCGAGAGGCTCTTGCCCTTGAGGTCGGCGAGGGTCTTGATGCCGCTCTCGGCGGTCGCGACGATCTGGATGTAGTTCGGATAGATCGCGCCGATGGTGCGGAGCTTGTCGAGCTTGGTCTTGAAGCCCGCCTCCTCCTCGCCGTCCCAGGCAGCCTTGAGGGAATCGCCGAGTGTGAACGCGAGTTCGCCGCGGCCCTGCTGCAAGAGGATGAGATTTTCGACCGACGCCTTGGTGGCCTGCACCTGCGTCTTCACGTTCGGAATCTTGTCGCCGTAGATCTTTCCGATCGCGACCCCGAGCGGATAGTAGACGCCGGAGGTGCCGCCGGTCAGCACGTTGATGAACGATTGTGCCTGCGCACACGACACCGACGCCGCCAGAGCAAGAGCCGAGGCAGCGCCGATCAACTTCAATTTCATGATTTTCTTCTCCCCAAACCGGCGGCGAAATTGGCCGGGCGAGGGGAGCGGGTCAACCCATCCAAAAGGCAAAACAGGGCTGCGCGAAACAGCCGTTTCGACGAGAATTTAAGGAAACTTTGGAAGGTGCGGCGACATGGCGCAGGCAGCGTTTGAACGCGGCTCGCTCGAACGCATCGAGCGAGCGTGCCTCATCCTCACTGGCAAGCCTTACTGGCAAGCCTCACTGGAACGTCATGTCCAGGCACTTGGAGATGTCGGAGCCGAGGCCGGAGGAGATGGTGATGCAGCCGCGGACCTTCTGCGTGGTCATGTCGGCGGCCCAGACCGAATAGCCGCCGGGGCCGAAGAACGAGTTGGTATTCGGGGGCTCGGTCTCGGTCGCATCGAAATCGTAATGGCCGTCCGTCTCGAAGATGCGCGGCCTCTTGGTGCAGCCGCCGTCGGTCTGCACGTTGATGACTTCCTTGTTGTCGCGGGTCAGCGCCAGCGAGACCTGGCAACGGAAATATTCCGATGTCTTGGTGTTGAAGAGATAGGTGTAGGACCTGCAGGTTGCGGTGTTCAGCTTGCCCGGGGCAAGGCCGCGGCTGCAGGAAATCCGCTGGTTGTGACTGAGCTGGTAGTCATCGGCATGGGCGACGGGCGCGAGTGTCACCAGAAATGCGGCGGACAAGCAAATTTTTATGACATGGTTCATTCGAATCATCCCTACCCAATCTCTTTGTCGAATTGCGTTCTAGACGGAAAGCGGACCATAGTCGCGAGGGGACCAAGGGAAAATCACAAACTGCTGGCCAGGATGTGATTGGGCACGACAACCCGTTGAACGGGACGTGGTGCGTTGCGATCGACGCGCGTATTTGACCGGCGAAGACCGTTCGTGATTTGTTCGGAACGACAATCAGGTGCTTATGGGGAGGATGAGGATGACTGGATTTCCAACGAGGGCCTTAATGGCCGCGGCGATGTTCGGGGCACTCGCCGCACCGGCTGTCGCGCAGACCGCCGCGACGCCGTGGGAGCTGAAGCCCGACATGGGCTATGCCTATGACAAGGAAGGCAAGACCTTCTCCTACAAGATGGGCACCAGCAATGCCGGCGAGCTCCTGAAGGGCGCCAAGAAGGTGCCGCGGGGCACGCTGTTCTTCATCGGCCAGAACGGCCAGCTCTACATGCGTACCGGCCCGTACCTCGAGGGCGACGGTCGATTCAAGTTCGGCCCGGATCAGTAAACCCACATTCGGTGTCGTCCCGGGGCGCGCGAAGCGCGAGCCCGGGACCCATAACCCCAGGGAGTAGTTGCGGCGCGAGGCTGGCAACCAGGAGTCTTCGCCAAACCACATCCTGTGGTCATGGATCCCGGATCTGCGCTCCGCTTGTCCGGGACGACGGTGTGCTAAAACACCCCCGCGAGCTCCCTCGCCCCAGCATTGTTACTGTTCGAGTCCATCCGCGCGTCCGTGACTGCCAGCAGCTTCGCCACCGTGTTGTGGCGGATCGCGACCGGGTTGCGCTCGTAGCCGCCGCGCTGGAAGAAGTTCGAGGTTGGCACTTGCTCGCGCATCGCCTGCGGCATCGTCACCATGTCCAGCCCGGTGCCGTCGCCGGTGAGATTCATCATCTCGAGCTCGGCGGCGGTGAGCGGGCGGTTATAACCTTTGGCGCGCGCGAACAGCACGGAAGTGAGCAGCTTGTGGGTCTGAAGCATTGGCCCGACGTCGATATCGAGCACCATCGCGTGCATGGCCCAGCCCTGCGCGGTGTCGCCGATCTTCTCATGCTCCGACCAGGTGTCTGGCACCGACTTCGCCTGCGCCACCATCTTCTTCAACACCGCGAGCTTGTGTTCGAGCATCTTGCGCGTGGGACCCGAGGCCTGCGCGGTCTTCTCGGAGAGCGCGCGGATCAACTCATGGCCCTGCTCGGCAAGCAGCTCGACGCTGTTGGTGGTGAGCAACTGGTTATAGCCGATCGCGGTCGAGATCGCGCGCTTGCCGCCATGTTCAATGCCCGCTTGCACATCGTGATTGCCGGTGCCGCCGGTCTCGAACGAATAGACCCGCACCGCCTGCTCGCGCGTCAATCCGAACGCGACCGCATAGCGCGCGTAGGCGCGCTTGAACTCGACCTCGCTCGCCGGCCGCTGCGGCGTGAACTGGTAGAGATCCTGCGCTGCGCGCAGGAGATCGGCGACGACCGGGATCGGCTTGCGCAGGCGCGGCTCCGGCTCCTCGGTGGGTTCCGGATTCACCGGCCGCTTCGGCCCGGTATAGAGCGGCGGCTGCTCCAGCACGTAGTCGTCGAGCGTGATCTGCTGACCGCTGCGGCGCTTGGCATTGCGGGTGCGGCGTTTCTCGGAGATTGCGCCCCAATAGGCACCAGCCTCCGCGTCGAAAGCCGCGCGCGCCTCCTGATACTCCTGAAGGCGGCGCCGATATTCGAGAATGGCCAGGGGCGAGGCCTGCGCTATCGCGTTGCTGACGGCCGGCGGCAGTGCGGAGGAATCGCGCGCGGGCGCAGGCGACACGAGCAGGGCGAGCGCGAGCGGTGCAAGCGTCAGGGCGCGCCGAATCGGTTGGTGATGCATGGTGCCCTTGTAGCAAGCACCGCGTGACTGTCAGGTTAAATTGCCGTTTACTTCTAAGGTCATTTCCAGGCGAACACCGGCTGTTCCAGCTCGGCAACGCGGGTTGTGCGCCCCGCCAGCACCTCGCGGAACTGATAGATCAGGGCCGCGGTCGGGGCGTGGATCAGGCTGCCTTCGTGGTGGAAGCGGATCACGCCCCGCGTGCTTTCGGGGATGGCGACGAAGTCGAAGGCGTCCACGCGCTCGATCGTGTCAAGCGCGATAGGATGCACCGAGGCGACCTCGTCCGGGTTCGGGATGATCGGAGCGTTGTCGGCGGCCCAGACCACGACCGGCGTGATCAGATAGCCGGAGCGGGTCGGGTAGTCGTCCAAGAGGCCGAGCACCGCATCCGCGTTGAGCCTCAATCCGAGCTCCTCGTCGAGCTCGCGCAGCGCCGCCGCGACCGGCGTTTCACCGGCATCGCAGCGCCCGCCGGGCAAGGCCCATTGCCCGCGATGGGCGCGCAGGTGAGATGCACGCAAGGTCAGCAGCAGCGCCGTGTCGCTCCCTTCGCCCACCGCCGTCAGCGCAATCGCAACCGCCGCGCGCTTCAGCGCCAGCGGCTCGCCAGCGTCGGGCAGGCGCGCAAAGGTCGCGCACGCACTGGCAATATTCCGCCGTGTGGCATCGTCGAATGGTCTCATGATGCTTGACTACACCAGGAGCGCGCTTGATGAAATGAGGCGCAGATGCTCTGCTTTCACAGACGGACCCGGACATGATCGACAAGGCCGCCGCTGGACTCAAGCACGATGGCTGGACCGTTGTCGAAACCACCGGCTTCATGCACCTCATCGGTCCCTTGTGGGAGCGCCAGATCGACGGCCAGTATGAATTCGCGCTGATCACGCAGGACAAGCATCACAACCGCCGCGGCATGGTGCAGGGCGGCGTGACGATGACCTTCGCCGACCGCACCTGCGGCATGACCGCGCGTTACGTGACCGGCAAGCAGTACATGGCGACGGTGCAGCTCGACACCCATTTCGTCGAGGCCGGAACGATCGGCGACATCCTGATCTCGCGCCCGCGCGTGGTGCGCTCGACCCGCAGCCTGATCTTCATGAACACCGAAGTCACCGTCGACGACCGCTGCATCGTGATGGCGAACGGCGTGTTCAAGATCCTGAAGGGGCCGGAGTAGGCCGCAAAACACTCCGCTGTCATTCCCCGCGAAAGCGGGGAATCCAGTACGCCGCGGCTTCTCCGTATCACGTCGCTGTCTCTGGAATACTGGATCGCCCGCTCCAGTGCGCAGTTGCGCACAAGGCGGGCGATGACGCCTGAGAGAATGGCAAAGGCGTGCCGAAAGTTCAGCATTGCGAGCGCAGCGAAGCATCTCCCGCGGCGGCATTGCTGGATTGCTTCGCTGCGCTCGCAATGACGGAGCGAGATCGTTATGCTGGTGCCTACGAACACGTTGAGGAATAGCCCATGCAACACCGCCAGCTTGGCCGCAGTGGCCTGAAGGTCTCGCCGATCTGCCTCGGCACCATGATGTTCGGCGGTCCCACCGGTGAAGCCGATTCCGCAAAAATCATCGCGAAGGCGCGCGAGGCCGGCGTCAACTTCATCGACACGGCGGACGCATATTCAAAGGGCGGCTCGGAAGAGGTGGTGGGCCGCGCGATCGCCAACAACCGTCACGCCTGGGTGCTCGCCACGAAGCTCGCCAACCCCATGGGCGATGATCCCAACCGCAGCGGGCTGTCGCGGCGCTGGGTGTTGCAGGCGGCAGACGAGAGCTTAAAGCGCCTCGGCACCGATTTCATCGACATCTACTATCTGCACAAGGAAGATCATGCGACGCCGCTCGAAGAAACGGTACCCGCCATCGGCGACCTGATCCGCGCCGGCAAGGTGCGCTATTTCGGCGTCTCGAATTATCGCGCCTGGCGCCTCGCCGAGATCTGCAACATCTGCGACCGGCTCGGCATCGACCGGCCCGTGGTGAGCCAACCCTATTACAACGCCATGAACCGCATGCCGGAGGTCGAGCACTTCCCGGCCTGTGGCTATTACGGCCTCGGCATCGTGCCCTACAGCCCGCTGGCGCGCGGCGTGCTGACAGGCAAATACCGCCCCGATGCACCGCCCGACAAGGAGACGCGCGCGGGGCGCAACGACACCCGCATGATGCAGACCGAGTGGCGCCCCGAGTCGCTCAAGCTCGCGCAGGAGATCAAGCAACATGCGGAGAAGAAGGGCATCACCGCCGGCCAGTTCGCCGTTGCCTGGGTGCTCAACTCCGCCTTCGTCACCTCTGTCATCGCCGGTCCGCGCACCGAGGAGCAATGGGACGACTACATCCGTGCGCTCGATTATCGCTTCACCGCAGAGGACGAAGCGCTGATCGACACCCTGGTCACCTCGGGCCATCCTTCGACTCCGGGCTATAACGACCCGGCCTATCCGATCGAGGGCCGCCGCGCGCGGACGGCTTAAAGGAAGTGACCATGGCGCATCAGGACCGCTGCGGGCTTGCGGCGACGCGGCTTGGGATGACCTCGGCCATGCGAAGCCTCCCCGTAGATTTCCGGAAAGACTGCCGGAGGGCGGGGGCGGCGACAAGCTTTGCCACGAAAAAAACATGGCCCTGACGGCAAGTGCGCGCCGGGACGGGGTTGAGGCGGTTTTCGCGAATCGCCGGCGGATGGGCGCGGTGGTATTGCAGACGGGCATGTGCTTCGCTCAACAAACGGGATCGCAACCAATTGGTGGTTCGATGGTTGATGCACGGAACTTTTCCGTTTCCGCCACGCGCGATGCGAGCCTCATCATGCGCCGCTTCCGACCGGTTCTGGCCGCGAGCCTGATCGCTCTCGCAACTCCTTGTTTTGCCGGGTCTTCCGCCCCCATCCGGGTCAACGACCAGGCTGAGCCGAAAAACTCCTTCATCGACCTGCTGGCACTGATGTCGGGACAGTGCAAAACCCTGCGGATCGCGGGCCGCGAGTTCGCCTGCAAGACGGTGGCTTACGCCCATGGTGACAAAGGGCGGGTCAATTTCGCGGTCGCGGTCGACGATCCCGCTGACGACAGCCACATCGTCTCGTTCTCCGGCGAGAACGGCAAGCGCGCCGACGACAATTCCTATGAGCTGCCGATCGACCGCATGCTGCTCAATTCCAAGGACCGGCCCAGGGTCGACGGCCTGCCGGTGCCGGCCGAGCAGATCTCCACCGGCGTCTGCCGCCAGACCGGCAATTTCGCGGCAAAGCAGGTCTCGAACATCACCTGCACCGCGACCGACAATGAGGGCCGCAGGTACGAGCTGCTGTTCGTCTCCGACGGCACGCCGGTGAGCGTGCGCCGCGTCCGGCAGTCCTCGCCGTCGATCCAGGATCCATTCAAGTAGGCGCGCCGGACGCTTGGTCCACCTCTTCGGCTTGCGCGAGATCAGATCTATTTCGGCCGCGGTGCCGCCGCCGGCTTCTTTGCATAGATCTGCTCGATCTCTGCAGCGAAGTGACGCTCCAGCGCCGGGCGCTTGTTCTTCAGCGTCGGCGTCAGCAGTCCCGCCGCGATCGTCCACGGCTCCAGCGACCAGGACACCGCACGCGGCGTCGCATAGGCCGGATAGTCCTTCACGGCCGCGGCGATCCGTGCGAGCAGAGCGGCACGCTCCCCGCTTTCGCCCTGCTTACCAAGCCCAGCGAGCCTCCGTCGCTCCTGCTCCCACGCCGTGGCATTGAGCACCACGACAGCCGTGAGGAAAGGCCGCTGCTCGCCGATCACGACGGCCTGCTCGAACAGAGGATCGGCGAGGATCGCGGTTTCGAGATCGACCGGCGCGATCTTCTCGCCGGTGGAGGTGACGAGGATGTCCTTGATGCGGCCGGTGATGGTGATGCGCCCGTGTTCGATGCGCGCCTGGTCGCCGGTGTGCAGCCAGCCGTCGGCCTCCTTGACGCGGCGCGTCTCCTCCTCGCGGCGCCAATAGCCGAGCATCACGCTGGGGCCGCGGACGAGCAGCTCGTCCTTCTCGCCGAGCTTGACCTCGATGCCGTCGAGGACGTGGCCGACCGACCGCGGGTCGTTGTCCTCGGCGGTGTTGACGGCGACGACCGGCGAGGTCTCGGTCATGCCGTAGCCCTGCAGGACGTCGAGCCCGAGTGAGAGGAAGAGACGGATGACGGGCCCTGCGATCGGCGCGCCGCCCGAGACGGCGACGCGAAGGCGACCGCCGAATTGCAACAGCACCTTGTCGGCGACGAGGCGCTTCAGGATCGGCCAGGCCATTCGGTCAAGCAGCGAGGGCGTGCGCTTGCCCTGCCGCGCGTCAAAGCGACGCCCGCCAACCGTGAGCGTGAGATCGAATAGTGTGCGCTCGGCGTGGCTCATTGATGCGCTCCGCTGCATGATCAGCGCGAAGAACCGCTCATAGATTCGCGGCACCGAGTTCAGCACCGTCGGCCGCACATGCTTCAAATCCTCTGAAAGCTGCGCCGCCGAACGCGCATAGGCAACGCAGGCACCCGCCGCGATCGGGTAGTAGTAGCCGCCGGTGCGCTCGAAGGTATGCGAGAGCGGCAGGAACGACAGGAACAGATCGTCGGGCAAGGCGGCGATGCGCCCGGCGATCGCCTTCACATTCGAAACGACGTTGCCGTGCGACAGCATCACCCCCTTCGGCCGTCCGGTGGTACCTGAGGTGTAGACGATGGCGGCGAGATCGTCCGCCCGGACCGCAATATCGACCATCGCGGGGCCACCGGCCTGCGAAGAGAGCCAGCGGTCGAGCGCGACGACGCGGGCGTCAGTGCACGCTGGATCCGATATTCCGGACAGATTCGCGCAGACGACGCGCCCGAGACCCGGGATTGGCTGCCCGGTCGCAAGGATCGCCTGCCAGCGCTCCAGCGTATCCACGAACAGCAGGCGCGCGCCGGAATCGCCGAGGATGTAGGCAATGCTGTCGGGGTTGTCGACGGCGTGCATCGGCACCGGCACGAGACCGCGCGACAGCGCCGCCTGGTCCATCGCGATATGCGCGATGCCGTTGGGCATCAGGATCGCAATCCGCTCGCCGGCTGCAAAACCCTCGACGGCGAGCGCCCGGCGCCAGCGCTCGATCTCGGCATCGATCTGTTGCCAGGAATAGCTCGCCCAGCGTCCGGCCGTCACATCGTACTGCCGAAAGGCCTCCCGGCCCGGCGTCAGCGCGACGCGCCAGCGCAACAGTTGCGGCAACGTCATCACCTCGGCCAGCGTGGGCGGGCGATCTAGAGTGTCAGCGGTGAGATCGGCCATGGAATCATCCCGCGGTGCCATCGCCAATGTAGAGATCGACAGTGATCCCGGCCAGTGGGCGCGACCTTGATCCTCGGCAATGCCGGCGTTACCCCTTCACCTTGCAGGTGACGGGGCCGTTGTCGAGCATGAGTTGGTTGCCGCCGAGATCGGTCACGATCTGTCCGGCATAGACGCCTTTGGCCTTGTCGCGCTGCGCCGAGATCACGACCCGGACGCGACTCTTGTCCGACTCGTCCATGGCGACGACCAACAGATTGTCGTCGCGGAAGCTGAACAGCGTGACCTTTGACGGGTAGTCGAAGTCGATCGGCGGCAGGCCGCCCTGCTTTTTCGGCACCTCGAACGTCAGCTCCTGGTCCTGCGGGTAGGAGCAGGTGATCGACTTCGCGGCCGCGGCGCCCGCATGCAGGATGAACAACGAGGCGATGCAGAGGATGGCGGCGCGCTTCATGACAAAACTCTTGACGCGAATCTTGTGCATCTGTCGCGCCGGGCAGCCAACACGTTCAGACGTTAGCTGCGAATGTGTTGTATGGCTCCCTGCCATAGTATTCTGAGACCTCGGCACCAGGGGCTTGATGTCCATGACCCGCGACCGACTGTTTCTCTTGCGCCCCGGCTTTGCCGATCCGGACTATCCGGGCCGAAACTTCTATTGCTGGCACTGCGCACTGATCGAGGGCGTGTTGACCTCCTTTCCCGATCTCGCCGAAAGACTTGACGTCGAACGCATCGCCTGGCCGCGACCGCGACAGGCCGTCATCGATCTCGTGGGCGAAGCAAATCAATGGCTGCCGCTGCTCGTGCTCGCTGACGGGGCGACATCGCCGCATCAGACCGGCAGCCATCAGGGTCGCGCGTTCATCGCCGACAAGGACAAGATTTTGGCTGCGCTCACCGAGCGGCACGGCTTTCCCGATCCGCATCCGTGATGCCGCGCGTTAAGCTTTGCGGCGATTCTGCGCCGGCATAGCGCCCAGCAAGGCGGCACTTTGTCGCCGGAACGCGCAGGTGACTCATCCCGTTGTATCCTCACACATCAATTGGAGTGAGTGACGGAATGAAGAGTCTCTTTGTGGCGATAGCTGTTGCGGCTGCGGCGCTCGCAGGTTCATCCGCGGCGAACGCCGCGGCCACAACCGCGGCAAAGCCGCATATGCAGGCCGGCCAACCGACCGACATCAGTGCACAAGGCCGGCATCATCACTGGCGCGGCCCGCACCATCATTGGCGACCTCACGGCTACTATCGCCCGTACTATCGCAGCTACGGCCATTATCCGCGGCCACATATCTATCACGGCAGGCCACACGGCTATTACGGCGGCCATCGCTGGTGAGAGGAAAAGCCCGCAGCGATGCGGGCTTTTTGTTGGAATGTCTGTGTCGACGCGTTCAAACCAGCAGCAACGGCCGGCTCGACATCGCCACGTGGCGGATCAGCTCCATGTCCTCAGTCAAAATCTCGAACAGGCCGAGGCGCAGCTTGTAGCCCCAGTTCGGATTGTCGCGCGCAAACGCGAGGCTTTCGAGCAGCGGCCGGATCGGCACCTCGGCGACGTCACTCCATGCGACGTCGCGGCGAAACGGTCGGAAACCGCCGCCCATATCGGCCTGGTAAGGCACGCCCGGCTCGACCACGCCGATCGCGGTGAAGGTCTGGAGCCGATCCTTGCCGCCAAAAGTTTCGGTCGGCGAATAATAGGCGACGTGATCGCCCGGCGAGATCCGGCGCAACGGGCCGCCCTTGCCGTGGCAGACCTGCATGAAGCCGTGCGCTCGGCCAATCCGGACATGCTGGGCCGAGGCGACGGCGATCCAGTTCTTCATGTAATGTCCTCCGACAGACGCCCACCTTTTAGCAGCCGGTCGTGTCAGAATCTGGCAGCAGCCATTCGGCGCCCTGGTTCGGCCCAGCCGCACACGCCGAGAATCAGGATCCGTCAGCCGTCTTTGCTTGGTGGCCGCTTGAGCCGGCGCTTGACGCGATCAGCAGCATCGCGTTCAGGCCCGCCGCAAACACACTTAACGTCTTGGTTGCAATTACTTAAGTAGACTAGCGGCGAGGGTCGGCCGCTGGCCGAGCCTATCGTGAAAACGCCTGGATGAGTTTGGTCCAACCGATGTCACAGCTTCCTTCGCCGCCTGAGCACTCATCCGCAAATCGCTCGAAGCGCGGGGTCAGCCTGCGATGGAAAATCCTGGCCGGCAATCTGATTACGGGCCTCCTCGCCGTGGCCTTCGCCGTTTCGGTCGCCTGGGATGGATGGCGTGATCTGCGCAAGCGGGAGGCGGCCGCGCGCGCGCTCACCGCATTCGAACTGGTGATGAAGGCCAACAGCCTGATTCCGGCCGAGCGTACCGTTTGGTTCGCGGTTACAGGCCCGACGGCCGAAGCGGCTACGTCCGAAAAATTGTCAGCCTTGGACAAAGTGGTCGCCGGCACCGATGCTGCCATCAGCGCGGCCAAGAAGGCCGTTGGCGCGGCGGACCTTCCGGTCGCATCGATTGAGGCTGCCGAGCTTGCCTTGCAACAAACCCGCAGTGCTGGGCGCCAAGCGGCAGTCATGGCCAAGGCGCAACGCCCGCCCAACAGCCAGACCGCGATCGTGGACGGGCTTGCGCGCGCCGTCGACTCCCTCACCGCCGCCACCGGCGAAGTCCTGATCGATCTGTCGCGCACCGGCAGCGACATAGAAAACCTGTTGCCGTCGGCGCAACTCGCGCAGAGCGCACAAGCCATGCGCACCACCAATGGTGCCCGCACGGCGATCCTTGGCCTCTTCGTCCGCAATCAGCCCTTGTCTGCCGCCCAGAACGTCGAGGTCACCGAATTGACCGGCCAGGTCGCGCTGATCTGGCGTCAGATCGAGCAGGGCGTCAGCAATGCCGGCAGCGCGCCGGAGCTCGTTCGCTCGATCGACCAGGTGCGCGCCAAGCTCATGACCGAAGGCGAGCCCCGGTTTCATGAGGTTTCGGCGGCCGCGCGCGAGGGCCGCCCCTCTCCGGCCAATGAAGCCGAGTGGCCCGGCTGGATCGCCGGCACCCTGAACAGCGTGTTGGGCCTGCGCGACGCTGCCCTCGATTTTGCCCACAAAGCCAATGACGCTGCGATCGCTCAGGCGCAGATGCGGCTGAGCTGGGCTCTCGCGGCACTGTTCGTTGTGCTCGCCGCCTCGATCGCCGTGGTGCTCGTAGCGATGCGCCAGGTGATCCGGCCGTTGGCGCGGCTGACCGGGGCGACGCTGCGGCTTGCCGACCGGGAGCTCGGCGTCGAAATCCCGGACGGACATCGCAAGGACGAGATCGGCACCATGGCGAACGCGCTGCAGATCTTCAAGGACGCGCTGATCGCGAAGAAGCTCGCGGACGAAGCGGCTGCACGCGAGGCGGAGGCGCAGATCGAGCGCGGCCGCCGGGCCGACGCCATCACCCGCAATTTCGAGGCCGTGATCGGCGAGATCGTCGGCACGGTGTCGTCGGCGGCGACCGAGCTCGAGGCTTCCGCCGGTACGCTGACTGCGACGGCCAACCGCTCGCAGAAGCTCACCACTGCGGTCGCGGCGGCGTCCGATGAAGCTTCCGTCAACGTGAACTCGGTGGCCACCGCCACCGAGGAGCTCACCTCATCGGTGACCGAGATCAGCCGCCAGGTTCAGGAATCCGCGCGCAGGGCGGGTGAAGCGGTTGAGCAGGCCCACAACACCAACAAGCGCGTCGGGGAGTTGTCGCTTGCTGCAAACCGGATCGGCGACGTCATCGAGTTGATCAACTCTATCGCCAGCCAGACCAATCTCCTGGCGCTGAACGCGACCATCGAAGCCGCGCGCGCCGGCGAAGCCGGCCGCGGCTTCGCCGTGGTCGCGGCGGAGGTGAAGGCGCTGGCGCAGCAAACGGCGAAAGCGACCGAGGAAATCCACCAGCAGATCATGGGTGTCCAGGCGGCGACGAAGGAGTCGGTCGGCGCCATTGGGGAGATCAGCGACACGATCGCGCAACTATCGGAAATCTCCTCAGCGATCGCCGCCGCCGTCGAAGAGCAAGGCGCGGCCACACAGGAAATCGCTCGCAACGTCCAGCAGGCGGCGCTCGGCACCGAGCAGGTATCCGCAAATATCGCCGACGTGCGCGACGGCGCGCGCCAGACCGACTCGGCTTCATCGCAGGTGTTGTCAGCCGCCCAGCTGCTGGCCCGCGACTCCAGCCGCCTCAAACTCGAGGTCGGGAATTTCCTGGAATCGGTGCGCGCAGCCTAGGTTTGATCGGCAACCGCGAACAGCATTCACCTCTCCCCTGCGCGGAGGGCTATCCCTTTTGATGTGAGAGCTTGAGGCGCTAAAGCTTCCACATCGTCATGGCCGGGCTTGTCCCGGCCATCCACGCCTTGCCCCACGGGACCAAGAACGTGGATGCCCGGGACAAGCCCGGGCATGACGACCTCTGGTGAATACCCATATGCGATTGCCCTGCCCTTGCCGGGAGGGGTGAACTGTAGCTTCGGCTCGCACCAATCCAACCAAAAGTCATCATGTCCAACCGAGCTAAAGCGCAATGAGATAAGGATGAATCGTCATCGCGCTTTAGGTTGTTGTTTGCGCATGATCTCCGCGCAAACGCGTTCCGCGTTTGTCGCGAGGGAAAACCGCTTCGCACTTTTCCGGATCATGCTTTAGGCACGCCCCTTCAGGATGATGCCCGCCATCTCCTGCCCGCTCGCCAAAGCCGCCTCGACCGTGCCCATGTCGCGGCCGCGATAGAGAGCTTCGCCGGAGAAGTAGACGGAAATGCCATCGGCGCTTGCGAGGATCGATTGCGCATCGCGCGTTTGTGGCGTGGCCCAGGAATAGGCGCCGCGCGCGAACGGATCGTGGGCCCAGTTGATCGCACGGGCGGCGGCGACCTTTTGCGCGAGGTCATCCGGCGACAGGCCGAAGATGGCGGCGAGCGAAGCGAGCCCAGCCTCGATCAGCTCCGGCTCGGTGAGGCCGGCAAGGCTTTCCGTCCGTGGACCTCCGAACCAGCCGGTGAGCACGGGATGCTCCGCCGGATGCTGCGTCCACCACACCGGGATTTGTTCATCCGAGAGCAGGAAGGTCAGGTCAGTGAGATCGGCCTCCCACCAGCGCCGCTCGAATCGCAGCAGGATTTTGATGACGTTGCCGAAGCCGATATCCGCGGCGGCCGCAGCCCTCTCGCGCGCGGCGGGCGGCAGCGCGATCTCCTCGAGCAGGGGGAGTGGCACGGTGAGGACCGCAACGTCGCCATGATGCACCTCACCGTTGCCGCAACGAACGACGACGCCGCCATCGCTCTCCTCGATAGCTGACACAACGGAGCCAAAATGGATGGCGACGCCTTGGCTGCGGCACTCGGCCTCGAGAAAATCGATAAGCGCGCCATAGCCGCCGACGGGACGGGCCTGCATATGCCGCCCACCATCCATCCATTCATCGCGCAGCGCCAGCGTGCTGGCGCGCGCGGGATCGGCGGCGTCGTAACCTTCGACCATCCGCTCGACGGACTGTCGCAATGACTCGTATTTGGCGTCAGCAAAATATCGACGCAGGAATTCGGAGACGGTCAGGTCGCCCTTCAATTCCCTGACCACCTTGTGAAGCTCGGCCTCGTGCGGATCGTGGCGCGCCTCGCGCGAGAATTTTCCGCCCGCAAAGCTCCATTGCGTACCTTCGATCGTGGACGGCGAAAGCCCGGCCTCGGCGAGCAGGGCGCGCGTGACCGGGGCCTCGCCATGGATGAACTCGGCGCCGCCGGCCGCTGCATATCCGAACTCGGCGGCGGGAAGCGGAAGAATCCGCCCACCACACCTCGCGCGCGCTTCCAGGATCGTCACGCGCCGGCCGGCACGAGCGAGCTCGCGCGCCGCCATCAGGCCGGCCGCGCCGGCACCGACGATGACGATGTGCTCTGACTTGTCCGACATGCCTGCTTTATTGGCCCGCGGCTGTCGGATCATTCTGGAGGAGATAACGCAACAGCAGCACGCCGCCGCCGAGCGGCCGCGTGCTCTCGAGCGTCATCGCGGTGACGGGCGCGCGCTGCTCGCTTTCGGCTTCCCCTGAATCGAACACGATCGGCGCGCCCCTGGCGCCGTCCACGGCCGGACAGAGGATCAGGTTCAGCTCATCGATCAGCCCTGCGCGCAAAAATGCGCCGTTGGCCGCGCCGCCGCCCTCCAGCAGCAGCCGCTTCACGCGAAGCTCGCGACTGAGGATGTCGAGCGCGAGCGAAAGATCGATCTCCGACTTGCCGGCAAAGATGTAGGACACGCCCTCGCCGCGCAGGCCTGCCAGATGCGCATCCGATACGCGCTCGGTCAGCACGACGACAATCGGATCGCCACCGATGTCGGAACGACCCCAGCCGATCTTGCCCTGCGCATCGAGCACGACGCCGTAAGCTTTCGCATCGCGCCGCGCGAGCCAGTTTTCGCGCGGGAAAGTCTCGGTCGTCGTGGTCGGATACGGCTTGCCCTTGGCGAACTCCGAACCGGTGACGCGGCCGATCAGCCAGGCGTCGCCGCCGAGCTCGTCATGGATCCGCTCGAACCAGTCCGCGCCCGCCCCCTTCGGACGCCAGCGGCTGTGATGTACGCGGCCATCGACGCTCGAGGCCATCAGGCAGATGACGTAAGGCTTCATGCGAATCTCCGGGATACTCTCAAGCCGCCGGTCCGCCGCCCTTGACGTGATCCTTGACGTGATCCTTGGCGCGATCGTTCAGGATCACCGCCAGCGGATTGAGCTTTGGCGGCGCGACGAGCTTGAGTGTGTTGCTGTCGTGATGATTGAACGGCGCGCCTCGCACGAAAAGCTCGGTCTGGATCAGATAGGTCCAGCTTCCATCATCGTTGAAGGTAATGTCGCAGCGGTAACTGTCGGTGCGGAAGGCTTGTTCCAAGAAGTCGGTCGAGCAGATCCCGTATGTCGTCTCGCCGCGCTTCGCCGTGACGGAGATCTTCCTGTCATCCGGCCCGGCCTTGCCCGACGCGAGCAGAACCTGGCCGCGCGGAATCGCCAGCGTCTGCATGACCAGCCCGGTCGCCGACTCCCACAACCAGTAGCCGACCTGGTCGTGGAAAGTGATGTCTTCCTCGGGCGTATTGATGTGGATGTGATAGCGCAGCCCATAAAACAGCTGCGGCCCGTTGGCCTGCGGATCGATCGGATCCATCCGGATATGTTCGATGAATGTCCGCCGCTCGGGCCCGTCGGCCTTCGGATTGATGTCGATGCCCTTGTCGGCCTGCCAGACGCCGGCAAGGCGGCGCAGCGGGCCGAGATTGGCGAGGGCGTCCGGGGAGACGTCGTCGGACTCGGTGAAGATGTCAGCGGGGATGGGAAGCATGGGGGGACCTCGCGGGGGGTGCGGGAGCAGCAATAGCATGAGGATAGTGTGCGTGGCTTCAACACGTCCTTCACAAGCGCGAGTGGACGAGGGCCCCACCTAAAGCCGAAAAGGCCAGCGCGGCCAGCGCGTCAGGTTTCGGGTGGCTCTCGCTGACACCTTGCGGTTGGATGTCGTCAGCACAGTCATTGACGAGAGAACCGAAGGTAAACATGGCCGACAGGATCTACGGGACGGTCTGTCCCGAGCGACAAAAGGAGATGACCGGGCTGGAGTTCGTCAAGGGCCTTGCCAGCGGGGCGCTCCCCCTGAACACGATCGCGCAGACCTTGGGCTACGACGTGGTGGAGGCCGAAAACGGTCGGGTCGCCATCACGCTCGAACCAACGGGTGCGCACCTCAATCCATGGGGTACCGTGCATGGCGGTCTCACGGCGACGCTCCTCGATAGCTGCATGGGCCTCGCGATCCAGTCGGTGCTCGAAAGAGGCGTTGGCAGCACGACGCTCGAGTTCAAGATCTCGCTTGTCCGCGCGATCACGCTGGAGACCGGCCAGATCCGAGCCGAGGGCAGAGTCCTGAATTGCGGCCGTCGCGTCGGGACGGCAGAAGGCCGCGTAACCGATACCAAGGGCCGTTTGCTCGCGCACGGCACGACGACCTGCCTGATTTTTCCGAGCTAGCATTGTTGTAGTGCCGGAAGTCGGCCCCGTTGCGCCGGTTTTCAGCTCGGACGTTTCCTGCTCCTCGAGCGAGGAACGAGCGTCTAAAGATTTCGTCTCACACTCTCGAGAAATCGTTCTTTCTCGCCAGGCGCGTAGCCTTGAGAGGCTCCGAAATACGGTTCATTGAAATTATTGTACGGCGCTGCCCGGTAGTGGATCGGCGGCCGAGGCGGCGCGTAGGTCATGCCCTGATTGGGACGAACAATAGCGTGCCCCCGGTGTACGGGATGCGCCGTAGCCGCGTTCGCAGAGCCACACAAGGTGACCAAAAGGCTGGTGACCAAGAGGCTTAAGGCCAAAACAGAACGCATCGCTTGTTCTCCAATCGGCCACGCCGTCCCGGCAGATGGCGGCTTCACGATTGGTCACACCTCTTCAGCCGAAGGTGCGTCGAGCAATAGCTTAGACACTGGCTACGGGGGCGGCGGTTGATCCAGGTCAAAGCATGCCGGGTTAATGGCCCGCAGCCGGACAGATAGGGCTGCGCCGCCTGCCGCAGCACACCAACGAGCTGCATGCGGGTGGTGATGCGATCAGGCACCTGCTACCATGCGTATCGCACCGTTCCCTTTCCGGCATAGGATCTGGTGACTCTGGAAAACTCGCCATCGAAGGTGGCCGCCGCCGACCAGCCGTTCATCCACTTCATCTCCGCGGAGGCCGTAGTCAGCGCCGAGTTGGACGCCTGGGCCGCGCCGTTCACGACGAAGCTTGCACCGGGCAATGCCTGGAAGGTCGCGGAGATGGCGCGGTCGGGGTTGAAATCATGCGCCCACCCGGCTCGGCCGCGCAGCGTCAGGATCGCATCGCCGAGCGCAAATGATTTGTCGCCGCGCAAACCGAGTTCGCCGCGGCTGTCGGTGACATTCCTCGCGCCATAGGCGAGCGCGAAGGTGCTGGCGCCGGAGAGAACGCTTTCCGCATAGGCGGGCAGACCGAAGGTCGTGAACTGTGCGGCGGCGTAGGGCGTCAGGCCGATGCCGCCCATCCACGGCGCGACAAAGCGATAGCCGCCTTCGAGACGGCCCGAGAAAGCGTTGGCATTGAACTCCGCATGCAGGCGATCGATGCCGGCCACGGTACGGTCGGTGCTGACGTCCTGCCAGCCATAGGCCAGCGCCGCGGTGACATAGGCCGCACCGACGGTATGGCGCAAATAAGCGCCGGCCTGGAACAGGTCGGAGCGCCCGCTGCCCAATCCGTTGACGTCGAAATTGGTGCCGCCGCCAGCCAGCGCGAAGCCGGCAAGCGTATCGGGCGAGATGCGATAATCGGCACCGACAGCGGTGCCGTAGATGCGGCTGGTGGCGGTGTTCGATCCGGCGGTGGCGCCGCCATCGGTGGTCTGCCCGCCGCCATAACCTGCCGCCCACACGCTCCAGCGCTGTGCGAAGGATGGCGCCGGTGCCTTTTGATAGATGGCCGCGTAAGCCTCGCGCGCTGCGCCGGTCTTCCCTGGAACCGTGGAACCGTCTTCCGCGAATTGGGATGCGCCGTTCGAGGACGAAACCGGATCGCCGCGCTCGCCCATGAAGGGATCGGTCATCACGCCCATGAACTGGGTCATCGCGTTGAAAGTGGCCTGCTGTGAGCCCGTTGCGGACTGCCCGGACGCTTGCGTCAGGCCCGACGCGGACAGCGCGCTGTACACCATCGGAATGCCGCCGGTGCTGTTGAAGTAGTTGGTGAGCGCGTTGCCGACGTTCTGCGCATTGCCGTTGAGGCCGGTCGGGATCGCGAAATTCAGCAGCAGGTTGAGATAGGCATGGGTCGAATCGTAGCTCAGCGTTGCGTGGAAGTTCGTCGGCAGGTTGGTGTTCGCGACCGAATTGAACGTGCCGCTGACGCCGCCCGTGGCAGTCAGGATGGTGTATTGCTTCGCCACATAGCTACCGTTGGCGTAGACTGCATTCACAGTGGCGCTGCCGAGCGTCGCCGTGCCCGACACGTTTGCGAACGAGGCGGTCGAAGGATCGATCTGCACCGGGTAGACTGCGCCGGAAGCCAACGCCAGGCTTCCGGTCACCGTGGTCGAGGTGCCCGCCAGACCGGTGCCGGGCGCAAAGGTGCCGCCGCTGGCGACCGAGAGGTTGGCCACGGTGCCGTTGCCGGTCAGCGCGCCACCCGTGATCGTGACCGGGCCATTGATCGTGCCGGTGTTGTTGGTGACCCCGGCGGTATTGGTGAGGCCTCCGTTCAGCGTTCCCGCGTTGTTGGTCGTGCCGCTGTTGGTCAGGAGGCCCGATACCGTTGCGCCGGCACTGTTGTTGAACGTGCCGGCGTTGTTGACCGTGCCGGTCCAGGTCAGATTGTTGGTGATGGTCCCACTGTTGGAAACGACGTTGCCGGTCCAAATCGAATTGTTGGTGATGCTGCCGGTATTGGCGGCGACGTTGGCGACATAGGTGCCGCTGTTGCTCACGCTGCCCGCATTGTTGAGATCGTCGGTCACGCTGCCACCAGCGGCGACCGTGATCGATCCGCCGGCGCTGTTGGTGATGCCGCCGATGGTCGCGATCAACTGCCCACCATTGGCGACGGTGATGACACCGCTATTGGTCAGCAATCCCTGCAACGTGTAGCTGCCGGTGGCGCCGATCGCCAATGTCGCGCCGTTGGCATTGGCGAGTGTCGAATCGCTGGTCACGGTCCCGCCGACATTGAATGTGCCGCCGGCGAGGTTGATGATCGCGCCATTGACGGTACCGCCATTGGCGTTGACGGTCGCGCTGTTGGTGAGGCCGCCCCTGATGGTGCCTGACGTCGTCAGCGTGCCGCCGGTCACCGCGGCGCCGCCGTTGAGCTGGCCGTTGTTGGTCGTCGTTCCCGCGGTGTTGGTGAGCAGGCCGGATACCGTGCCGCCGGCGTTATTGTTGAACGTCGCGGCATTGCTGACCACGCCGGTGATGGTCGCGCTATTGTCGACCGTGCCGGTGCTGGAGATGTCGACGGTACCGGCAATCAGGTTGTTGTTGGTGAGTGTGCCGGCGGTCACTGTCGCGCCGCCGTTGAGCTGGCCGGCATTGGTCGTCGTGCCGACGGTGTTGGTGATCAGGCCGGATACCGTGCCGTTCGTATTGTTGTTGAACGTCGCGGCATTGTTGACCATGCCGGTGACGGTCGCATTATTGTCGACGGTACCGGTGCCGGAAATCGCCACCGTTCCGGCAATCAGATTGTTGTTGACGACCGAGCCGCCGGTGACGGTGGCGCCGCCGTTGAGCTGCCCATAGTTGGCGGTCGTTCCGGCGGTGTTGGTCAGCAGGCCGGATACCGTGCCACCCGCGTTGTTGTTGAACGTCGCTGCATTGTTGACCACGCCAGTGATGGTCGCGTTATTATCGACGGTGCCGGTGACGGAAATGTCGACGGGACCGACAATCACATTGTTGTTGACGACCGAGCCGCCGGTGACGGTGGCGCCGCCGATGAGCCCCCCATAGTTGGTCGTCGTGCCCGCGGTGTTGGTCAGCAGGCCGGATACCGTGCCGACGGCGTTGTTGTTGAACGTCGCGGCATTGTAGACCACGCCGGTGATGGTCCCGTTATTGTCGACGGTGCCGGTGCCGGAAATCGCCACCGTTCCGACAATCAGGTCGTTGTTGGTGAGTGTACCGCCGGTGACGCTGGCGCCGCCGTTGAGTTGCCCATAGTTGGACGCCCCGCCAGCGGTGTTGGTGAACAGGCCCGATACCGTGCGGTTGTTGTAGAAGGTTGCGGCATTGTTGACCGCGCCGGTGATGGCCCCGTTATTTTCGACGGTGCCGGTGCCGGAAATCGCCACCGTTCCGACAATCAGGTCGTTGTTGGTGAGTGTACCGCCGGTGACGCT